>VFZK01000429.1 GCA_016871215.1 Acidimicrobiia bacterium
GATAGGTCGTCTTTGCAAACCGCCTATCCTAGGGCACTCCCGCTTTCCTTTCAATCCCTCCGTTCCGGTTCAGTCGCTATAAGCCCGTTCGGCGCATAATCTGGGTACTACGCAGATAGCGCACAACGTTCCGCTGGGGGGCCCCTACTTGACGAGGCTTCTTGGCAGTGAAGGGGCCGTTGGCTCGGTGACGTTTGCGCGTTTTTTCGCGATGCATGTCTTGCTGCTGCCGTCCATCACTGGGCTGCTGATTGCGATTCATATCTCGCTGGTACGAAAGCACGGTGTGGCTCCGGCGCCTCAGGATCAGGGAGCGACCAAGAAGTTTTACCCCGGACAGGTGTTCAAGGATACCGTTGCCGTTTTCGTCGCGTTTGCGGTCTTGTTCGTGACCGCGGCGTTGGTCGAAGTTCCACTGGAGAGGTTGGCAGATCCAACCGACACGGCCTACATCCCGCGTCCCGACTGGTATTTCCTATTTCTATTTCAGATCCTGAAGTACTGCGAAGGCGCGTTTGAGACACTTGGCACCGTGGTGCTGCCGGGGGCGGGGGTGGCGACGTTGCTGCTGGTGCCGTTCATCGATCGCAAAGCCGTGCGGCGCTGGACGCAGAGAACGGTGGCTTTCGGAGTTGTTGGTATGGCCGCCTTCGGCTGGACGGCGCTGACGGTGGCTGCCATCGTGACAACGCCTCCGTCGAAAAGGGCCCCAGAAATCGCTGTGGACGAACCAGCGGATTGGCGCCAGCTTTCTCCAGAGGCTCTGGCTGGCTTGTTCTATTACCGCAAAGAACAATGCTCGACCTGCCATAACCTGGCGCCGGGCCCCAAGAAAATCGGTCCTGACCTTGCCACTGCCTCGATTCGGAGAACTCCGGCCTGGATGCTGGCACATTTCAAGAATGCACCGGGTCAGGTGCCAGGCAGCGTCATGCCACAGGTTCATCTCGAAGACGCTCAACTCGTGTCACTGGCTGCGTTCCTCCAGGTGCTGACGGCGAAGAACTTGGCTGAGATGGAGTCGACACCAGAAGACATGGCATTCGGCGCGGTGGTCTACCAGGAAAACCGATGTGGTGTCTGCCACCAGGTAAACGGGGTCGGGATGACGGTGGGTCCGCCGTTGAACGGATTGGCCCAGCGGCAGAAACCGGGATGGGTGGAAGAACAGATTAGAACACCGAACAAGCATTCGACCGAAACCGTCATGCCTGGATACGATTTGAGCGCCGCCGAGATGCGAGCGCTTACCGCCTACTTGCTGTCCTTGCCAGATTAGGCCGACTTTTCCCGCCAGCGATTCTAACTAGCCAAGGGCTTCGCCCTTGATATCCGGGTTGCGACAGGTAGGGCGCGGTGTCCTCACCGCGCCGTTTTCCCAACCCATCCGCACTTCGCGGCAGGCTGAGGACAGCCCGCCCTACCTGCTGCCGTGTCGCGCCGACACAAGAACAAAATCCTCGTTTCATCGCGCATAACCGGCTAACCTTGCCATCGGGCGGTTGCTCGGGATCTACATCCGCTCAGGGTCAATCGAGCCATTCAAACACCCAGCTCTGGACCAAGGCTGCTTCGCCTGATAGCGCCTGAAGTTGCTTCATTCCTGCCACCTCACCAGTGTATAGTTCCCGCCATGCTCATGCGACTCATCTTATTCGGGTTCCTTTCCGTTGCTCTGCTCGGTCCGGTCTCACACCGTGCGGCGCCGAGAGCGCCCTACCCGGGCGCGAAGCACGGCGGCAACTACATGTTCAACTACTACCTTCCACCGTCGCCCAGCACGACTCCCTGGGCTCCGGCGTGGTCGCCAGACGGAAAGTGGATTGCCATCGCTATGTACGGATCGATTTGGAAAGTCGATCCCGCAAGCGGCACTGCAGCCGAGTTGACGTACAGTGCGAAGTATCATTCGTCTCCAGCGCTTTCGGCTGACGGGACATGGCTGATCTACACTGCCGACGACGATGGCCGAAGCATTCAGCTTGAGATCCTGAATCTCAGGTCGGGTGAAACTCGCCGGTTGACCGAAGACGAGCATCTGTACCTGGATCCGGTGTTTTCGCGCGATGGCATGCGATTGGCTTACGTCTCCACGCAGCCAAACAGCTATTTCAACGTCTACGTCCGGCCGGTTCGCAACGGAAATTGGGACGGACCTGCAATCGCGCTGACCGGAGACCGGCAATTTGGCCGTGATCGTCTGTATTTCGGGCCTTGGGACATGCATACCCAGCCAGCCTGGTTGCCTGGAGGCGACGAACTGCTCATTGTGACGAACCGGGACGTTCCGTTGGGTTCGGGCGATGTGTGGCGCGTTCCGGCACGCGCCGATGGGATCGCCGAGGGCCGGAGAATTTTCAGCGAGCAGACGCTGTATCGCACCCGTCCCGATGTGTCTCGAGACGGCAAGCGTTTCGTTTACTCGTCAACCGGTGGGGCGGCTGACCAGTACAATCATTTATACGTTCTGCCTGTGGCTGGAGGTGCGCCCTACAAGCTGACCTTCGGCGACCACGACGATTTTCATCCTCGCTGGTCGCCCGATGGGGAACAGATTGCCTTCGTTTCCAATCGCGCTGAGAAACCTGGAGATCCAGGGCTTCCAGAACTGTGGCTGCTGGAAACCTACGGCGGGAAGTTGACCCACGTTCCGATTCGTCAGATGCGTTGGAAGCGCCCCATGGGCAAGGTGCATGGCCGTGTCATCGACCCAACGACGGGCAAGCCGATGGCAGCACGCATTCACGGCCTTGCATTTGACGGCAAGTTCTACGCTCCGCGTGACGCTTATTCGCGAATTGGCGAATTGGGCAAGCATCTGTTCCACACGGGAGGAGAATTTGTTATCGAGGCGCCCGTTGGAAGAATGACCCTGGAAGCCGTAAAGGGATTCGAGCACTGGCCTGCCCAGCAAACCGTTGAAGTACATGCGGGTGAAACCGCCCAGGTGACCTTGGTTCCTAAGCCCATGGTGGACTTCTCGGCCCGGGGTTGGATCAACGGATCCACGCACGTCCACATGAACTATGGCGGCAACTTGAGGAACACCCTGCAAAATCTGCTACTGATGTCTAAGGCAGAAGATCAGGAAGTGGTGAACGAGCTTGTTGCCAACAAGGATAATCGGATTCTTGATTGGCAATACTTTGTAGCCGGAGGCGGCGAACACCCTATCTCGCAAGCAGATCCGGACGCTCTGGTGATTGTCGGCGAGGAATACCGCCCTCCCTTTTATGGCCACGTGTCTTTCATCGGACTTCGTGAGCACCTCATCAGCCCCTTCACGACCGGCTACGAGGGAACGGGCATCGAAAGCCTCTATCCCAGCAACACCGACATGTTCCGCAAAGCCAGATCGCAGGGTGCCGTGGTCGGGTATGTCCACGCCTACCCTGGAGAGGCCGATCCGCTCGATGGGGAACTCGGCATCGCCAAGGCTTTTCCCGTCGACGCAGCCTTGGGGAGCATCCACACAATCGAGTGGTCGGCACCGAGTCGCGCGGCGCTTCGTGTATGGCACCACGCGTTGAATAACGATCTCCCGATCGCGGCGGTGGGGGGCGAAGATTCCATCAGCAGCCTCCATCGGACCAAGCTTGCGGGTAGCCTGCGGACCTACGCCTACGTCGGCAAGACAAACGGGCCGGACCGCGGCCAAAGGAAATCGATTCTCTCAGCGACCCACTGGATCCGTGCGCTCAAGCAGGGGCGCACGTTCTTCACCAGCGGCCCCTTGCTCGAGTTCAGCGCTAATCAGATGGGCCCCGGAGAGGTGATCAAGTTGCCTGCCGGCGGCGGTCCGGTCTCATTCAAGGGCGAGGTCTGGTCTCACGCCCCGTTGACCCGGGTTATGATCTACCGGAACGGAAAGGTTTGGCGCGAGGTGCCGCTCGATGCCGAGCGGCGCCGCGCCACGATCGAAGCGGTTGTGCAGATCGACCAGAGTGCTTGGTTTTCGTTGACAGCCGAAGGCCCGGAGGATAGCCATCCAATGGATGCCCTGTACCCCCAAGCGGCAACCAGCGCGATTCGGGTCTACGTTGGAGACCAGATGATCCGCAGTCGGGAATCGGCCGAGTACTTCATCCGTTGGATCAACAAGCTGGAGGCCATGGCGGCAGGCTGGGCGGGGTGGAGGTCACAGCAGGAAAAAGACCACGTCTTTGGCCAGTTTGGTGAGGCGCGGCAGGTCTACGAGCGTTTCGCCGCCGAAGCCCGAGCGAAGGTCGTATCCCCTCAAACGCCGGGTTCCCCTTGATCGTCCGGTGATTCAAAAGCTCGATGGCCGAATGATTAGCCCAAGCGTCGACCCAGATTATGCGCCGAACGGGCTTATAGCGACTGAACCGGACAGGGCTCCGTCAAAGTCTCCCAAGTGTAAGAAATAAGGGGGCAGTAAAACGCCACTGGCTT
>VFZK01000430.1 GCA_016871215.1 Acidimicrobiia bacterium
AGAGTCCAGCAATCAGAATCATGAACGCCAAGCCGCCTTAATCGACAAAAGAAGTTCCACCCGCTGAAAAATCGCTCCCCAGGCGGATTCTCACCACTTTCAAAACCGGGGGTTTTGCAGCGGAATCACATGATGGGTGGCGACCCTACTACCGCTTCGACCAAGCGCTGCACCAGAGCTGCCAGCGGCACTTGATCCGGCGCTGTGAGGAGATGATTGCCGACAGCAGCCCCTTTGCGGCGCTGTTTCCCCGCCGGGTGCAGGCTCTGCTGCGGCAGGGTCTGGCGTTGCGAGATCGGCATCAGGCCGGCCTGGTCTCGGATCACGGGTTGGCGGTAGCCACGGGCCAGCTGGAAAGCCGGCTGCAGGCGTCGGGGTTTGTCCCGCCAGAACCTCTGGAGCCAGGTACTCGCTAGCGTCTTCAGGGTCCATCCGTCTTCGCTTCTGGCCGCGCGCGAGCTGCCGCACGGCTCCGAAATCGATGAGCTTCAGAGTCCCTTGAGCGTCGAGCATCAGGTTGGAGGGCTCAATCGCCCCGTGCACAGAGCCTTGGGCGTGCAGGTAGGCAAGAGCCGAACAGAGCTGGCCAAAAACCGAGAGGAAGCGGGGCAGCGAAACCGCCTCGCCCCCCACGAATCAGTGACGCCAGCTCCGCCCCATCGATCAGTTCCATCGAAACGAAGAACAATCCTTCGCACTCGCCCGTGTCGAACACACGAACGAAGTTGGGGTGAGCTAGTTTCCGGGAGAGGAACGGCTGCTGCTTCAGCTCGGCAATCGCTGGCTGGGGTACTGAACCGGCAGCAATCAGCTTCAGAGCGACCGCCTTGTCCGCGACCTGATCGTGCGCCTGACAGACGCAGCAGTGCTTCCCGCGCGCCAAGTACTTCAGGATTCGGTAGCGCCCGGCGACACTGTTTCCTACAGGGACCGGGAGGTGAGGCTGAGCAGTGAGGCTGGCATGAGCTGTCATAGAATTGCGTTGGCTTCGCCAAACCCCGAATCGTAGGCTACTTTCTTTCGGAACCCAGTGTCGAAGTTGCGGGCGTGCGAAGTTGATGTGGAATGAAAATAACAAAAGGGCACTGACTTCTCAATGTCTTTCCTGGAGAGCACACGTCGCCCCCGAATATCAAAGGCGGTGTTAAGATAGTGCCGTTTGCCCGATCGAGGTGATGTTCTGCACTCCGTACGATTTCCTCCAGTTGCAGTCATTATTCCTGCCCTGAACGAGGAACGTTCCATCGGCCGGGTCATCAGCGAGATACCCAGCTATGTTCGATGGGTGATCGTAGCCGACAACGGCAGCACGGACGGCACGGCTCGGGTTGCCCGCGAGCGTGGAGCCCAGGTTATCTCAGAGCCTCGCAGAGGGTATGGCTATGCCTGTCTGGCGGGCATCGCGAGCTTGCCAGCCGAAGCAGAGATTGCGGCTTTCCTGGATGCAGACTACAGCGACTACCCGGCTGAGTTGGGCGACCTGCTTTCCACCTTGGTCGCCCACAGAGCCGACTTGGTGGTGGGCTCCCGCGTGCTTGGACATCGCGAAAAAGGCTCGCTGACCCCGCAGCAGCGCATTGGCAATTGGTTGTCTACCCGGCTGATTCGGCAGCTCTATGGCTACGCCTATACCGATCTTGGGCCCTTCCGGGCAATCCGAGTTGAGGCGCTACGCCGACTGGGCATGAGAGACTGCACTTACGGTTGGACGGTCGAAATGCAGGTCAAGGCTCTTCAGCAGGGAATGAAAGTTGCCGAGATCCCGGTGCGTTATCGGAAACGGATCGGAGCGTCCAAAGTCTCTGGAACGGTTTCCGGCTCCTTCAAGGCGGGCGTGAAGATTCTTTGGACCATTGGACGGCTGGCGGTGACAATGGCTAAGCCTGAAGTCGGTGGAAAGTAGGGACCGACAGCCCCATATCCTCCACTTCTGAAACGCGCGAATCCGCTGCGGTCCGGGTAAGTCATACGCTGGGTGCTGAACAGAAAAAGAAAAAAAGACTATGGAACCGTGTCTGAGGTATTACGCTGCTGCTTGCCAAACCGATCTGCCGAATCCGCTGGAGCGAGCCGGAATGAATTGCAACACAGAGCGGATCCTGCAGCTGATTGACCACGCCGTAGTCGGCTACGCTCCATTCATGCCGGTGAAGCTGGTGGTCTTTCCTGAGTTCGCGCACGCCGCTCCGGCCTACCTGACGCTTAAGGAACTGCGCGAGAAGCTGGCCGTGCCGATTCCGAACGCGCACACGGACAGACTGCACAGCAAGGCGAAAGAATACGACCTCTACATTCAGAGCGGGACGATGCTTGAAACCGATACGCGTTGGCCCGGCGCCGTGTTTAACACGACCTGTCTGATCGGACCCGAAGGGATCGTCTACAAGTATCGAAAGGTCAACCCCTGGATCCCTTGGGAAGTTCATATGAGCCCTCACGATATCGAAGGCTACGATGAGCCCTTGTTTCCGGTTGCTCGAACAGCCATAGGCAACATCGGCGCGGCCATCTGCTACGACTGGCTCTTCCCAGAGTCGCTGCGCCAGTTATCCGGTAACGGCGCCGAGATCCTGATTCGGGTCTCCGCTTATATGGATCCGTTTGGAAGTACGGAGCCAATGGATTGGTGGACGACCGTCAATCGCTGCCGCGCACTGGAGAATCTTTCGTACGTGGTGGCTGCCAATCAGGGGGCAAGTCTAAGGCACTATCCGCCCTTTTCGTGGCCGGGCGGTAGCATGGTGGTGGACTACGATGGCAGGGTGCTGGCACAGGCGTCGCCCGGTCCGGGAGAGCGCATCGTGGTCGCCGCTATCGATGTTACGATGCTGCGATACGAGCGCAAGATGAGACGCGCGCACCAAATGCTGGCGCATTTGCGAACCGAGTGCTATCCGATCTATCAGCGACGTTTTCTGGAAGGCTGGGCTGGGTCGTGGAAGACCGAGGATTCGAACGTTTCAGACCAAGAACAGCGAATCGACGCGGCCAAACGGAAGATTGGATATCTAGGAGCGAGCGAGCCTGCCCCGACGCCGAATGTTCAGGACCTTATGAAAGGACGTTCAACCTAAACGGTCTGGGGGACGCCTGAGCGTCCCCCGTTTGAAAGGGCGCACCTACAGAGTTACCAACGGTCTCCGCTTTTCCGGGTCTTCATGTCATAGACCAAACCAGCCACGCCGCCAGAGATCGCTCCAATAGCAGCGCCCTTCTTACCGCCTGCA
Source organism: Acidimicrobiia bacterium (assembly GCA_016871215.1). GTDB lineage: Bacteria > Acidobacteriota > Terriglobia > Versatilivoradales > Versatilivoraceae > VFZK01. The sequence goes on from VFZK01000430.1 coordinate 3,228, forward strand.
ATGGCACCGATTCCCGCTCCCGCAGCAGCACCTCCCCCGATAATCACGGCCTCCTTCTGCCAGCTGCGTGTTTCGGAGTTGTTGCTGCTCGACCGCGTTATCCTGCGAGGCTGAGGGGCAGATTCGTAGGCGGCGCTACGCACCACCGGGCGATAGGCTGCCTGGACCGGTTGCCCCAGCGCATTCTCATTCGTGCTGGGCGTCGTGGAGCCCACGTTGATGACGACCGGAGCGGCGTTGCCCTCAATGCCGGTTGAAGGCACCAGAGAGATCCGAGTTCCGTTGGCATTCAGCAGGATCGGAGCCCGCTCTGAGGGCATGTTCAGCGAGTTGCTTGCAAACGGATTGCTGACAAATGGGGACAGGAAAGCACCAGTGAAAAGCAGGGCTAAGGCCACGGCGGTTACTCCGATGCTTCGTTTCATGGGTCGTCTCCTTTCCAGGTAAGTTCACAAGCAGTGACCTAAGTTGAGAAGCAGTCGTGGCGCTGTGGGTTGCATGGAGCGATCCTGGGGCAGAGGGCCGCTCCAAGCAGGAACTTGACGAATCAAGAATTTGCGGGTTTTTTTGAGAAGGGCAGAAAACCCCAACACGGCTACTTGGGCCAGGGAACCGACCGAGCAGATCTGTATTAGATTTCGACCTTGGTCAAAGCGTCTCGAAGTGTCGGAGCGAGCTTCGTGGCAACCGCCAGATTCTCCTGGGCGCCAAGGCCAGAGATAAAGAAACCCAAGTGTTGACTCGTCTCAAAGCCGGCGACCTGGAATCCATCTAGCTGAGCCTGGTGGAGCTTCACACCAAAGGACTCGATAGCTTTCCCTGATCCTTCGGCCGGATACGACTCACCTTGTTTGCGCGTCAAGATCACCGAGACGAAGCCTTCGGGGTTCTTCAGACGGATCTTCCTTTAGCGTCATTGTATAGCGGGGTGCGAAGCGCTCGGGCTGTGTGGGGATACGTTGAGGACGTGTGAGGCGAGGCTCAACTAATGGGAGCGGAGCAGATTCGCTGAGAAATCGATGATTGGGGGGCGCGGCGAGCACAGGAGTTGCGTCAGCAGCGGAAGCGGCTCGCGGGCTCGTTGGTGGCAGGTGCGCAGAACACTCATCAGGATTTCTTGAGTCCGAGCCCCTGCCGGGGTGCGGTTGCCTCCCCAGA
>VFZK01000431.1 GCA_016871215.1 Acidimicrobiia bacterium
GATCAACCTCCTCAAGAAAGAACAAACCCCCAAGCAAGGCGTCAAAGGAAAGCGCCTCAGAGCGGGCGGGGACAACGATTACCTCCTCCAGCTCCTATTGGGCTAAATTTAGATGCGTTTGCCCTGCGTCGTGTGTGAGATTATCGGTCGTGTCCAGGCGCCTGGATGCGATCGGCTTGAGTCAGGGCTGCGGTGATCGTTCCGATGTTGATCTTGGCCTTCAGCTGAACCGGCATGCACGCGGCATCGGCGGTCAGCCACACGAAGAGCCGTCCTTTGCTCTTGAACAGCCCGTCGAAGACCTTGGGTTCCAGACGAAAGGCCTGAAAAGCTCCCGCCGGGGTCCTGACTTCCTCCTGTGCCTGGACCTCGACGGTGACGTCGTAGGTCCGTCCGCCATCGTTGATGGGAAATTGCACCAATTCCCCGACGCGCAGCGCCTTGGTTCGGATGACATAGAGTGCGGAAAGGACGTCCTGCACGCACGGCGGAGCTGAAGACTCCGTGCGTTTTGGGGGGAGGTCGGGCCGGTTCAGATCGCGGTCTTCCATCCTGGCCTTGCGCGCCTTCGCGTCGAAGACCACGATCGTCTCCCGGTTGCGGCGGCCTTCCTGGATCCTTTTCACGATTCGACGCGAACACAATTCCTTGGCTTGGAACATGGACTCGAAGACATCCACTACCTTGAACAAGGCAGACACAATACCGGTGGAATAGACGCTAGCATCGATGCGAAATGCTTCTTCGTTCTGAAAAGGGATTCGTTCCGCCAGCGCCAATGTGGCGATTCCGGCGTCGAAGACTTTCCAGGAAACGTTGTACGTGAATCTCTCCCCCACCTCAAACGGCGCGCTACGGACTGGTTCGCCGGGTTTTTGTGCCGCGGCCACGGTGCAGAGCCGAGCCTCTGCCTGAAGGAGCCAGAAGCCGGCAAAGCTCGCAAGGAACGCTGGAGACAGCTTGTGCCGGTGCTGAAAGAACGAGGCCAGGCTCATGCCAGTCCTCAAGACTGATGGAGTTTCAGGATCAGAAAGCTGAGCGCTGCTACAAAGCCGATCAGTGCGCGGTATTCCCGGTGCTTTAGATACCGATGAAAACTGAAACGCTCCTGGCCCAGGCTTTTCAAAGCCACACGGGGAAAGAACACCGGTACGGTTGCTTGGTAGCGTTCGTATTGTTTTGGGAACTTGAGCTTCAAATGTTCTATCTCCTGGCGTACGACTGGAAGATAGATGGCCGTGAAGCAAGCCAGGAACACAGCGATGATGATTGGGTTAGCCCCAGCGACGGAGAATCCTACCCCGATGACGAAACTGCCGAAATACAGAGGATTTCGGGTCAGCGCATAAGGCCCAGATACCGTCAGCTCATCGTTTTTCCGAATGTGACCGGTTGCCCAAGCCCGTATCAGAATTCCGATAAACGCCAAGCTGCCTCCCATCCAGAGACTCTGCGCCGAGGGGGTGGAGAAATACAGATAAAGCGCAGCAAAGAAGAATCCCGCCGGCACGCGAATTCTGGATACCAGAGCCTTGGGATCGAAGGTCATCGACAGGTCGTGGCTGGCCGGCAGCCGTTCCCGCAAACGTTGCATTCCCCATCCAGGCCGGTAGAATCTACCGTATGAAAGTGATCTCGGTCGATGCTCCCTGCAACGGCTCTGGCAAGACCTCGCTCGTCCTGTCCATTTTGAAGGCTTTTCCGAGCACGTTCGCCTTCACCAAATTCACGACGATCTATGCTGACGAACAGTTCTGCCCGGCCAACGAGCGCGGCTGCGCCTGTCACCGCCTGCAGGGAGACTTCAACATCTGTACCGACGCTGCCGTACTGTCCCAACCGGAGACCGACACCGGAAGAGTCTGGCGAGCCGGAGCGCTCCAGACACTCTGGTGTGTTTCCCGGCCCGAATGGTACCCGGAAATGCTTCGAGAGTACACAAAGAATCGACTGCAGGCAGGGATCCCGTTGCTGGTCGAAGGAAGCACGGTGACTCGGTACCTGAAGCCCACCGTGCGCCTGGTGGTAGTGAATCCTCTTCTGCCCAAATCGTGGTGGAAGGACAACGCGGAACGAGCCGTCTGCTCGGCTGATCTCGTTGTGATCAACCGTCACCAGGCGGAACTGCAGCCTGAGGATGCAGCCTCGATCGGGCAAATCGAGGCTGTTCTGGAAAGAGTTCGCGAGAGTTCTCTCCGAGGCTCGTCAGCGCCGCTGGATCAATGGGAAGATCAGAGGTTGTTCAGAACGGTTGACCGGTTGTTGAAAAGCTGAAGCCGGAAATTGCAGATCGAAGTTGGCGTCCGATTCGCTCTGCCGATCTACCTGCGCTTCCATCGGAGCGAACGTCGCCGTTAGGTACGGTTCGGTGTTTGGTGCTGAGCGCGCCTACCGCTCAAAGGCCCGAGGGCCTCGTCATCATCTTTCTCAGCGATCTTCGGACATCACGTATCTCAGGTGGTTCAACTGCTCTCTGCGCCATTGGACACTCGGTTCCAACTGGGGCATATCGTCAATCGGAACCGCACAGCCGGCGACCTTGGCGATGAATCCATCGATCACACCTGCATGACCGGGCTGGATTGGATTCAACAGCGAGACCTCTCCTACCCGCGCGGCCCCACTTAAGAACAGGTCACCGCCTTTGTCCAGCCATCGGAGTGGCTCGATCTGACTCTCAGCGTTGGTAAACAGGAAACCGCCACTGCAGACCGAGTAAATGCGGCCGGAAGGATCCGCGGCCAACAGAGCACCTGGTTTTGGGATCGAGTAGGCAGTACCTTCAGGGTTTAGAATCTTATCGCCCAAAATGGCTCTTCCCGCATGATCCAGCTCAATGGAACCGTGCTTGAAGAAATAGGTGGAGTACTCCAGCATCGGACGGCCTGCATTCAGTTTGGCCACAAAACCATCGTCTCCGTTGCAGGTTCCGACAGGCTGGGCAGGACCTCCCTGGAAATCCGCACGTAGCGGACCCGCCAGGGGGAAGTTCCCTGAGCTCGTTTGTCCCACGACGTAGACGTTCCCCTCTCTGTCAACGGCGATATCGAGCCCGATGTCGTTGCCATCGCCTCCGAGGTAAGTGGAAAACTCCATCGTGCCCAGCGCGTCGAAGCGTGCCACAAACGCATCCAGTGGAAAGGAACCGCCGCCAATGGCATGGCAAGATGTCCCTCCGGGTGCCGCCTGCAAAGGATTCCGAGTAGGAAACCTCGCCGAGAGCGTCTGCCCGGTGACGTACACTTTCCCCTGATGGTCTACCGCGATTGCACGGCTCACCACCAGCGGATAAGCTTCGATCTTTCGCAGATACAGCAGCTGGCCCGCAGGATCGAACTTCGCAACGAAACCAGCACTGCCCATGGTTCCCGTGATGTACGCGTTGCCGGCCTGGTCGGCTGCCACATCCAGCGCCTCATCGCCGAGTGGCTCTCCCAGGTAAGTCGAGTAGACGATCGACTGGCCGTCTGGAGCCAGCTTGGTCAGAAACGCGTCTGCGCAAGAACCGCGAGGCCCCAGGGCGCATGCTGACTGATGTGCATGAACCACGGGAAACTCTCTGGAGTAGGTCTTCCCGGCAACGTAGATGAAACCCATCGGATCGACTGCAATACCTCGAACCGCGTCGTATTCCTGCCCGCCCAGATAGATGGAGAAGACAATGACCTCAGAGCCAACATCGGCCAGGATCGTTTGGGCCTTCGTTTCGCCCCAGGAAAAGGAACCGGCGAGGACAAACAGCAAAGTGCACCGGTACTTGCTCATGGCGCTTCATTCCTTCCTGGACCGAGCTGAAAATGAGTGGGTGTTGTACGGTTTCGCTCGCCTCAGTCGCTAACTCGGTCCTCGTGTGAGACTGTCCTGATCCGTACCTCCAGTCTCAGGCGAGCTACGCCCAACGGTGCTTTTCAGCTTCCAGCTCTGCCCAGTGATCCTACGCAGTTTAGTGGGACGCGTATCCAGACCTGGAGACTGATGCAGGCACCACTGTCTTGAATCGGCTGCAGTACTCTCCTGCATTGCCAGTGCCGGTGAGACGACGGTGACTGAGACGAATGACGGCCGCGGCGGCTTGCCGTGGTCTAGCCGTGAAGGAGCTTCCTCAAAATCGCTGGATCTGGAGTTGTCGAGGCCTGGGCTATCCGACGGGTCTGTTGGCGCGGCTGCCGGTCGCATTTCACCGATACTCTGGAAGATGAATATCACGCTTGCTCCGGCGCTACAGTCAGGTGCTTGTAAGTGATCGTGGTGGTGTTGAGACAGGCCTTGGTGAGTCGCTCAAACAAGTTGGTTTCCATCGTTCGGCGGTTCAGCCGATAGGTGAATTCCACCACGTAGCGCTTCAGGTGT
>VFZK01000432.1 GCA_016871215.1 Acidimicrobiia bacterium
CTGCCGCACCGCTGGATCGTGGAACGGACCTTTGCCTGGCTAGGCCGTTATCGCCGACTCAGCAAGGACTACGAGTATTTGCCCGAAACCAGTGAGGCTTTCATCAAGATCGCCATGATTCACCTGATGCTCCACCGCCTGGCGCAGCATTCAGAGGGTTTTTAAACACCCTCTTAACAAGAGAAGGAGTTCGCCCTGGCTGTATGCGAAGTACTTGCGTACTTGAGACCAGCGCTTTGCCTTTTCTTCCATCAAAGCGCAGAGTTCCTTGAGTGGCAGCACCGATAACCCGCTATGAACATCTCCCAGGTTTTCGTCGAGCGGCCCATCGCAACCAGCCTGCTGATGGCAGCAATCCTGCTGTTCGGGTTGGTCGCCTACCAGTCGTTGCCGGTCAGCGATCTCCCGAACATCGATTTTCCTACGCTGTTGGTCACTGCCAGTCTGCCGGGCGCCAATCCTGAAACGATGGCATCTGCCGTCGCGACCCCGCTGGAGAATCAGTTTTCGACGATCGCGGGGCTGAACTCCATGACTTCGGTGAACTCGCTAGGCGCGACGCTCGTCACGCTGGAGTTCGACTTGAGCCGAAGCCTGGACGGTGCAGCCGTTGACGTACAGGCCGCAATCACCCAGGCGTCGCGCCTCCTGCCGCCGAACATGCCGACGCCACCGACATTCACCAAAGTCAATCCAGCCGATCAGCCCATTCTCTATATCGCACTCACGTCTGCGACGCTGCCGCTGTGGACGCTGGACGAATACGCGCAAACGCGCGTCGCCCAGCGCATCTCGATGGTCAGCGGGGTCGCGCAGGTGCAGGTGCTCGGTTCTCAAAAGTATGCCGTCCACGTGCAAATGGATCCACATGCCATGGCCGCGCGCCAGGTCGGCATCAACGAAGTCGAAGCGGCGTTGCGCAATTGGAACGTGAATCTGCCCACCGGCAGCATCATTGGCCCGCAGCGCGCCTTTACATTGCAAGCCACCGGGCAGCTGACCAACGCGGCGGCCTTCCGGCCTGTGGTCGTCGCTTATCGCAAGGGCTCGCCGGTGCGCCTGGAAGAGCTCGGCGAGATCATCGACAGCGTTGAGGACGACAAGAGCGCGTCCTGGTATTACACGCGCGAGACCAGCCAGCGCGCCGTGGTGCTCGCCATCCAGCGGCAGCCAGGAACCAACACGGTGGCAGTCACTGACGGAGTGAAGACCTTGCTCCCGCTCTTTGAAGCCGAGCTGCCTCCTTCGGTCAAGATGAACGTCATCTATGACCGTTCTGAAACCATCCGCGAGTCCTACCACGACGTCCAGTTCACGATGGTCCTGACGCTAGGCTTGGTGGTCATGGTCATCTTTTTGTTTCTGAGGAACCTCTCGGCGACGGTTATTCCCAGCCTGGCTCTGCCGTTTTCAATTATCGGGACCTTCGCCATCATGTACCTTCTGGGTTATAGCCTCGACAATCTTTCGATGATGGCCCTGATCCTTTCCATCGGGTTCGTCGTGGACGACGCCATCGTCATGTTGGAAAACATCGTCCGCCACATGGAATTGGGCGAAAGCGCGATGGCGGCTGCGTTGAAGGGCTCCAAAGAGATCGGATTCACCATCGTTTCCATGACGCTCTCGCTGGCGGCGGTTTTCATTCCCGTGTTGTTTATGGGGGGAGTGCTTGGGCGCCTGTTCAAAGAGTTCGCTATCACCATTTGCGTCGCTATTCTGATCTCGGGTGTCGTCTCGGTGACCCTGACCCCGATGCTCTGCAGCCGCTTTCTGCGACCTCCGTCACAGCAAAAGCACGGCGCCTTCTACAACGTGACTGAGCGGTTCTTCGACCGAATGCTACACCTTTATGAAGTCACACTGTCTTGGGTGCTACAGCACCGCGCGCCGACGTTTGCCGTTTTTGTGATTACCCTGGTCGCGACGGTGTGGATGTTCATCGTGATTCCCAAAGGCTTCATCCCGGATCAGGACACCGACCAGATGATCGTCGTCACCGAGGCTGCGCAAGGCACGTCGTATTTCAAAATGGTAGAGCACCAGAAGGAAGTAGCTGAAATCCTGAGGCAGAATCCAAACGTCGAATCGCTCGTTTCGAACGTCGGAGGCACGGCAGCCACCTCGCTGGGCGGGCCAAACTTCGGCCAGATGGTCGTGCACCTCAAACCCCGGAACGAACGCAAGATGCTGGTCAACGAGATCATCGACGCATTGCGCGTGCAGCTGGCCGACTTTCCTGGGATGCGGGTTTTCCTTCAGAACCCTCCCACCGTGCAACTGGGCGGGCAGGTGACCAAGAGTCCTTATCAGTTCTCGCTCTATGCTCCCGACAAGCAAGAGCTGTATGCTTTCGCGGCACAGATCGAGAAGAAAGTCAGCCAGTTGCCCGGGTTGATTGACGTCACCAGCGACCTGCAAATCTCCACGCCGCAGGTGAACGTGCAGATCGATCGGGACCGGGCGGCTGCCGTGCACGTCAGTGCCCAGCAAATCGAAAATGCGCTCTACGATGCCTACGGCCCGAGGTGGGTATCGACCATCTACGCGGCTGTGAACGAGTATAAAGTCCTGCTGGAGCTAAAACCGGAGTACCAGAAAGATCCGAATTCCCTTTCACTGCTGTACTTCAAATCGGCGGAAGGGCGGTTGGTTCCGTTGGACGCCGTGGCGCACCTGACCCAGGAAACTGGCCCTCAAACGATCAACCACTTCGGACAGCTGCCCGCTGTTACCATCTCCTTCAACGTACAAACCGGCGTTTCTTTGGGCAGCGTGGTCGATCGTATTCAGGAGATCGTCAAGCGCGAGCTGCCTTCCACCTTCAGCACCGCGTTCCAGGGAGCAGCCAAAGCCTTCCAGGGTTCGCTGAGCAATCTCTGGGTGCTGCTCGTAGTCGCGATTGCGGTCGTCTACATCGTGTTGGGCATTCTGTACGAAAGCTATGTCCATCCACTCACCATTCTGTCAGGGCTGCCGTCAGCGGGATTCGGCGCTCTGGCAACGCTCTTTCTGTTCGGTATGGACCTGAATATCTATGCCTTCGTCGGCCTGATCATGCTGGTGGGCATCGTCGAAAAGAACGCCATCATGCAGATCGATTTCGCGCTGGATGCAGAGCGCAATAGCGGCCTGGGCCACATGGAAGCGATCTTTCAGGGCTGCCTCACCCGCTTTCGTCCGATCATGATGACCACCATGGCCGCTTTGCTCGGCGCCGTCCCCATTGCTCTCGGCTATGGAGCCGGCGGCGAGGCACGCCAACCTCTAGGCCTGGCCGTTGTGGGCGGCTTGCTGTTCTCGCAACTCGTCACTCTTTATCTGACCCCGGTGGTTTACACCTACCTGGCCGCCGCCGTCGAGCGCTTGCACGCACGGCGACAACGAGGCATGGAACCTTCTTCCAATCCTGCTTGAGCCCTGCCCTCGGGAATCAGCTCTGGAAACGCTAATGACTGCGATGCCATGCGGGTTTGGCGTTGTGACCAGAGGACAAGTGGAACCCGCAAGAAACCACGTATTCTAGGAATGCGTCCTGGGCTTTACTTTTTTCTTCGTTCGGCGACGCTCGGTCTGCGTTGGAGGAGCACCTGCCTGCTGGCGGCGGTCGTGTACAACCTGATGCTTGATCAGAGACAGAACCACGTTCTCATAGGTTTCGTCGAGGATTCGAATGATATCCGTTGCGGACAGGTGGTGATTGGCGAAGAGATTACAGATCGTGATCTCTCGCTTGAGCTTCGAGCCTAGATGTGAAGTTTCTGCGGGTAGGGAGAACTTTTTTTCCGTCAACCAAAACGCATCCGGCGGGAGATCGTGAAAAGTTCCCACGTTGCAAGCACCTCTCAATCAAACTGCGAGTGTGGCTTGCAACTTCTCCTCCAAGAGGCCAGCGCCTCCAAAAAAACAAGCCCGAACCCCGTGCCCGGGGCCCAGGCTGAAGAGGAGAGTGCGATCTCATCTACACAGACGCTGTATCCGTCGAAAAAGACTGAAAGAATTTCGAGGCCTCCACCTTGAGCGAGCTTCCCCCCAGCTCCCGCAGATTGACAAAAGCGAGGAGAATGGAGCCTGGGCTGGAGAACCGTTTTTCATTTTCCTTACTGCGGCTGGAGGCAAGCACTGGTTTCGTCAAAACTCGACGCCATAGGGTGCCCTGATCCTTGCGGGTCGAATCTCGCTCCAGAATCTCTTTGCCTCTTTAACCCAGCGCTAGTCCCTTAGAGGGTGTTTAAAAATCCGATGATAGATTGGAAATCCGCTGGACAAGTGAGATTCGATGCATTAAAAGAACATGGGAACCCAGACCAACAGCGAGGTCTCCCCTGTCGACTCCGATTGAAACGC
>VFZK01000433.1 GCA_016871215.1 Acidimicrobiia bacterium
TGCCCGTTTTCACGACTCAGCGCCGACCAAAAGTATCTGCCCAGTCTTGGTGCATACAATTTTATGCACCAAGCACCAAACCAAAAGGCTGATTCGGTGCATAATTTGGGTGATACCGAATCTTGGCGTAGTGCGGGATATTCGTGCGCCACTTCGCGGGATCGTTGCCAACGAAGTAGTTGCTGATACCGGGCAGGCGGTCGAGACCTTCGACTTTGGCGTTCGGGTTTGCGCCGACCAGCTTCATCGTCACGACCGATGGGCGATTTGCGATTGGCAACCTTGGATTCGGCGTAGACCGTGATGGCTTGAGCCAGTCACGGTCAAAGGCATGCAGTCCAAAACTCAGGTTGCTTCTCGCGTGCTCTTCCTCCAGGCCTTCATTCGGAAATGGCTGATCGGCCGTCGGCAGGGCAAAGACCGCTTCGGTCGCCGTCAGAAACGTCGTGACTCCGCCCCCGCGGACCAGGAACTTTACGCGAGCATCCGTCTGTCCCTGGTTGGGCTCGAAGTACAGAGGCAATGAGCCCAAGGTTGTGGTGGAGTGCGAAACAGCTCCCTCGACTTGCTGGATTGTCAGATTCTGCCCGAAACTCGGCGCGAGTCTCGCTTGCGTTCGAGCCGAGGTCAAAGGCCGAAAGCTAGCGCCAGGTGGCATGGGCGTCTTGCCCATGAGCGATTCCAGAGCAGATAGGCTCCAGGGACGAGCTGAGATAATGAGCCGATGCCGGAGTGACAGGCCAGTGGTCGTTGCCAGAGCCACAACAACAACGAGGCCAAGACGAGCGAAGATGAAGCGCGCGGGACGACAAGAGGCTGGGACGAAGGTGGCCTTCACGACTGGAGACTCAAAAACAGTCCTCATTGGAGTATGCCACTGAAAGCGCAGTTGTGTATCAGAGGCTGCGAAGATTCTTCTATGAGTAACCCTGAGAGAGTGTTTAAAAAGGCGCGCTTTGGTTCGTAGTCCCGCCTTTAGGCGGAAGGAAATGCTGTGATTCCGGCTAAAGCCGGGACTACAAACGTAGCTGACTCCTTGAACCACGCCTTTCTAAACACCCTCTGAGCAACAAGAAGGTTCCGCGATGAGTTTGACGCCTCAGGAGCCGTGCGACTGGGGACCCGTCAAGAGGCTGCTTCGTTTCCAGGCTCGATTCCACTTTGCCGCCCCCGGGAATCGCGGTAACTTCGCTCTGCGGTGTCTTGGTTTTCATGGGCGTCCATCAGAAGGGCGACTTCCGCAAGACAGGTTGCTTTCCTTCTTGAACACTTGGAATTCGGTCTTTGCCGGCATCGTCTAATGATCAACAAAGTTCTCTGCGCGTTTGGGTGCTTTTCTGTCGTTCTCTTTGCTTCCTGTGCTCGCTCTTCCGGACCGCCGTATAGCCCGCAGAATGCGCTGAAGGCCTTCAAGCTTGAGCCTGGCTTTGGGATGGAGCTTTTTGCTTCGGAACCGCAGATCAGCGACCCCGTGGCGATGGACTTCGACGAAGACGGGCGGGTTTACGTCGTCGAGATGCACGGCTATCCGTTGGACACCGGCCCCAGGGGCCGCGTGAAGCTGTTGCGCGATACGGACGGCGATGGGCGTCCCGATCTCACCACGGTGTTTGCCGACGGCCTGGTGATGCCCACCGGTGTGATGCGGTGGAAGCAAGGTGTGCTGGTAACAGCTGCACCGGACGTCCTGTACTTTGAGGATCGCAACGGCGACGGCAAGGCTGACCTCCGGAAGGTTGTTCTCACCGGGTTCCCTTTCAGCAATCCGCAGCATACGGTGAACAGCCCGGTGTACGGCCTGGACAACTGGATCTACCTCGCTTTTGAAGGGCCCGCGCGGGGAATTCTGTTTCCACAGTTCTCCGACCTTGGCCAGCCTCTGACATTCCCTAATCGTCCGGAGTCCCCACGGATAGACGTGGTTGATCGTGCTGTGCGCTTCAGTCCCGACCGTTTCGCCATAGAACCCCTTTCGGGCCAAACCCAGTTTGGACACGCATTCGATGCCTGGGGCCACTACTTCACGCTCAACAACTCGAACCATGCCCGGCACGAGGCAATTGCGGCGCGCTATCTCAACCGAAACCCGGATCTGCTGATGTCGTCCGCCATGCAAGACATTTCGGATCACGGCAGCAACGCCAGGGTTTACCCCATCAATCGCAACCTTCGGGTCGAGATGCTGACGCAGTTTGGCGGGTTTACCTCCGCTTGCGGTCCGGCGCAGTATTGGGGTGGCACGTTCCCAGCTCCATTCGATGGAGTGTGGTTTGTTAACGAGCCGGTGCACAACCTGGTTCACCGCGATGTGCTCAGAGACTCGGGCAGCACGTTCGTCGCAAGCCGTGCCCGAGATGGTGTGGAGTTCCTGGCTTCCACTGACCCCTGGTTTCGCCCGGTGAACCTCACCGTCGGGCCGGACGGAGCGCTTTATCTGCTGGACTACTATCGAGAAATCATCGAACACCCGGAGTGGACTTCCTCCTCAGTTCAAGCTTCGAAGAGCCTCTATCGTGGATCCGACCGAGGCAGGATCTATCGCATCGTTTCAGAGTCATCGCCACTGTCGGCCGCGGCGAACTTGCGGCTCAGCCAGGCTTCAGATGAAGAGTTGGTCCGGCACTTGGAAAGCCCCAACCTTTGGTGGAGGCGCACCGCGCAACGCCTGCTGGTGGACCGCAAACGCGACGAGGCTGTGCCGTTCCTGAAGAGCTTCTTCCGAACCAGCGGATCGCCCTTTGGACGTCTCCATGCTCTCTGGACTCTGGCAGGACTGAACCAATTGGAGCCGGCACTCATCGAGGCTGCGTTGAGCGACTCCGAGTCCGGGGTGAGAGAGAATGCAGTTCGCCTGGCGGAAGCCCATTTGAAGCAGGAACCTGAACTGCAAGCCGCTCTGCTGAAGCTCGAGAACGACTCTTCGACGAAAGTACGTTTTCAGTTGCTTTGTACGCTCGGCTTCGTCGACTCGCCGGCCTCGCGGGCCGCCCAAGCGCGGCTTTTGTTTGGCCGCTTGGACGACGACTGGATGCAAGTGGCGGCGCTCAGCGCCTCGTCTGATCGGGCTCCGGAGTACTTCGACATGGCACTGGCTCGACGGCCCGAGCTGACGCAGGCCGAAAACGACGCGCGTCGCGCGTTTCTGCGCAAGGTGGGTGGTGTGATTGGAGCGCGGCAGAAACCGCCTGAGATTCGAAAGGTGCTGCAGGCCGCTGCCTCCGCGGCGTATCCAGAAGCGATGTGGTGGCGTTTGGCCAGCCTGGAGGGATTGGCAGATGGCCTCTCTCGCAGAAAGCCGGATGCGGCCAAACTGAAGATGTTCGAAGCGGCTCTCTTTCGCCTGTTCGATCGGCCGGAAACGTCGGCCCGGCGGACAGCGTTGCGTCTTCTGCAGGCTAGCGGCATCAGCGATGGCGCCGCCTATCGACATACCGCCCAGCGAAGCCTGGCGAGGGCGGCCGACAGTCAGGCCGATGCGGAACAGCGAGCCGATGCGATTACTCTGCTGTCGTTGGGCCAGCCCAGCGAGCACTTCGAGCTGTTGAAACGTTTGCTGGACGCGCGGGAGCCGGTTCCAGTCCAGCTGGCTGCCGTTGCTGCCCTCGGCAAGATTCCCGGACAATGTGTGGGAGCTTTTCTGATTTCCCGCTGGCGAGTGCTGACTGGCCCCGTGCGAAACCAGGCTGCGGAAGCGATGCTCGCAGACCCCGCCCGCTTCCCGCAGATTCTCGAGGCGTTGCGCCAGGGAGAAATTCAGGCCTGGACGCTGAATTTTTCCCAGAAGCGCCGGCTACTGATGAACAGCGATGCAAAGATTCGCGATTGGGCGCGCGAGATTCTGGACCGAAAGCCGGCGAAGCTGGGAAGCGTACTGAAACGATATCAAGCGGCGCTGCGCCTGGCAGGAGACAGCACTCGCGGCAAACGGACGTTTCAGGAAATCTGCGCAAAATGCCACAAGCTCAACGGCATCGGTGCAGAAGTCGGGCCGGATTTGGGAACGGTTCGCCATCGTCCGGCGTCACAGCTTCTGATCGATATTCTCGACCCCAGCCAGTCTATTGCACAAAAGCATGAAGCCTACGTTGTGGAGCGGGAAGCTGTGAACAAATCGATTTCCCAGCACGGGAGCTTTCGTTTCGACCGGTTTTTGTTGAAAACCGGTCAGGTCGAATTGGATTGTGAAAGGTTCAGAGCATGTTGTTCACTTCCCTGGCCCCCGTTGGGCCCCCTTTTCGGGGCTTGACCGGCAACCAGACACACTTCTCCCTAGGCCGCTCGAGCGGCAACCGGAGCGAGCTGTTGTTGGGGCCGCCACACGAGGCGAATCCATTGTTGAATGTTGT
>VFZK01000434.1 GCA_016871215.1 Acidimicrobiia bacterium
TGACTCCCGTTCCTGCCGGGATGGAGCAGAAGCCTGCCGGGCTGGATTGGGAGGCCTGGCTGGGCTGCCTGCCCAGGATTGCCTGGGATCCCAAGCGCTACTTCAACCGCTTTGCTTATTGGGATGTGTCCTGTGGGGGCCAGACCGGAGGATTGCTGGTCCACATGATTGATGTCGTCCACTGGTTTCTCAATCTGGAACACCCCACCAGCGCGGTGTGTCTGGGAGGGATCTACCAATACGACGACGGTCGTGACACGCCAGACAACCTCAATGCCATTCTGGAATACCCGCGGAAGCTGACCGTGAGCTTTGAAGCTTCCTTGACGGATCTGATCCAGCAAGGTTCATCGGACATTGTGTTTCTGGGGACCGGAGGGCGCCTCTCCATCTTCCGGGCGGGATACCGTTTTTTGCCCTCCGCGGCCAATGAATCGCTGGGAGAAATCGTTGGTGGCAAGGCGGCGCAGACAACGCACCTCAGCGATTGGCTGGAGTCTATGAAGAGCCGTCGGCAGCCCAATGCCGACGTGACGGCCGGCCACTATGCGGCGATGGCCTGCCACATGGCCAACCTGGCCTACAAACAACAACAGCGTGTTTCCTGGCGCAAGGAGTGGGAACTATGAGTCTGGACATCGGTGTCAACCTCGAATTCATTCGCTGCGAAGACAAGCCATTCGCGACCGGAGTGCAGCGGGCGTCTGAATTGGGGTACCGCTTCGTGGAACCCATGGTCCACAACGGCCGCGAACTGCTGAGCGAGGCGGGCTACTTTCACTCGGTTTCGATGGATGAAGATCCGCTCGAAATCCGGGACGTCCTGGAGCGCTATGGTGTCAAGCCTTCCGGTTTGAGCGCTCATTGCCCTCTGATGCGGCCTGAGATCAGCGTCCCGTATCTTCAAAAAGCCATCCGCTTCGCCGCCGGGCTGGGAGCACCTGTGGTCAACACCGATGAGGGCATCCGCCCTGCCTGGCTGGAATTGGAGGAGGCCTTCGGCATCATGCGCTACACACTGATGTCGGTGCTCCGTGTGGCAGAGCGCTACGGCATCAAGATTGGCATTGAGCCGCACCAGAGCATTTCGAAAGCGACCGAGGGGTTGCTGCGCATCAGTTCTCTGGTCGAATCGCCCTGCCTCGGGATCAATTACGACATCGGTAACGCGTATTTGGGAGGAGAAGATCCCTACGAAGGACTGAAAGCCGTCCGGCATCGGTTGGTTCATCTCCACGCCAAGGATATTTCCCTGCAGCACTCTGAATCCGAGAGGGGAAAAGTCACCGGCACGCCGGTCGGTTGCGCCTGTGGTGACGGGGTCATCAATTGGCAACGGGTGATCGCTTTGCTGGAAGAGAGTGGCTTTAACGGCGTGCTGTCGGTTGAATGCGGCACGCCGGACCAGGCTGCCCGCAGCCTCCGCCATCTCAGCGGACTGCTCGAAAAGAAGAGAGACGCAGCCCTGAGAGGCTGAGTGCCTCAAGCGCACAGCCTGGCTTCAGAGGAGCCGTGCATCCCGCGGTGCAGCGCCACGTTCGACGAAAATACCGTCCCCCCTTGGACAAGGGGGGACGTCAGGGGGGTTCTTGAACGCGGGAACAAACCCACCCCGACTGCCTTCGGCAGCCACCCCTCCGAGGAGTGGATTTTCTCAGCCATGACAAACTTGAAGCCAACCCTGGCATGGATCGGATTGCTCAGTCTGATGGGAAGCATTGATCTGCTAGCCCAAGTGCCGACCTCCGTCAAACTGTTCCAACCTGGCGCCCTGCGGGTTTTGATTCTTAGCGGACGCAACAACCACGACTGGCGAACCACCACGCCGCACCTTCGACAGCTATTGGTCCAGACCGGCCGGTTCGATGTCCGGATCAGCGAGGAGCCCGCAGGAATCACGGCTAAGACCCTGGCAGCCTACGATGCCCTGGTCGTAGCCTATTGTGGTCCGCGCTGGGGGGAAGAAACCGAAAAGGCAGTGACAGACTTCGTCCGGTCCGGCAAAGGGATGGTGGTTGTCCATGGCGCCAGCTACGCCTTTAGCGGACATGAAGTTCTAGGCGACCGGCACACGCCAACCGGGATCGTGGAACCTGCCTGGCCCGATTACCGGCAACTGGTGGGAGGCTACTGGCCGGCGCGGCCCGCTCTTGGCTTCCACGGGCGGCGTCACTCCTTTCGAGTAACGGTCAAGCGGCCAGATCATTCTGTTTTCCGAGGATTGAAGGAAGAATTCTGGGCCACCGACGAGCTCTATCACGGAATGACCTTTCTGCCCCACGCCCAGGTCCTGGCCGCAGCCTACGACGATCCGGCCATGAACGGGACAGGCAAGGAAGAACCGATCGTCACTGCGCAGTCCTACGGGAAGGGGCGAGTCTTTTATTCGGCGCTGGGGCACGAAGTCGCGGCCATGAGCGAACCCGGCTTTGCTTCCCTCTTTGTCCGCGGAACCGAATGGGCCGCGACAGGGCAGGTGACATTGAATGGAGAAGCGGCTGTCACTTCAGGGATGCGCCCTGATGGCGCCGCTGGCCCGCTGCTGCGGTTGCTGGTGGTCACCGGTGGGCACGACTTTGAGCCTTCTTTCTACACCGTCTTCGAAGGGCGGGGGCCCTGGAGCTGGTCTCATGTCCTCGCCAATCGCGAAGCGTTCCGAAGGGATATCCGGCCGGACGTCGATGTCCTGGTCTTGTATGACCTGTCGCAGGAAATTGACGACACAGGCCGCCAGAATCTGAAGGCCTTTTTGGAGAGCGGCAAAGCGGTGGTCGTGCTCCACCATGCCATCGCGGACTACAACGACTGGGAGTGGTGGACCCGTGAGGTTGTGGGAGGCAAGTACCTCCTTAAGGCCGAAGGCTCGACACCGCCCTCCACCTTCAAGCATGATGAAGAATTGTTTATTCGGCCTGCAACCAGCCATCCTCTGATTAACTCGATCGGCCCAGTCCACCTCTGGGATGAGACTTACAAAGGAATGTGGATCTCGCCGAAATCGCAAGTGTTGCTGACCACCGACAATTCCACCAGCGATGGGCCTGTGGCCTGGATTAGCCCCTACAACAAGTCGCGCGTGGTCTACATCCAGCTGGGACATGGCAGTTCAGCCCACCGTCACCCCGCCTATCAGTTGTTGGTCCGTAATGCCATTCTCTGGACAGCGGGCCGCAAGCCTGGATGACCTCATGCCGCTGCGTGCGGTTCTGAAGCGCCATTGCTGCCTCACGCTCGTGATTGCGCGCTTGGCGAGGCAAAGGGTGGAAGAGAGAGCATCACCAGCCCCCGGTGGAATTGCGACCGGCAACCGGACGAATACGGTGCAAATGCACCAAGGAGGCGACCATGAGCAGCCGGAATGAGCCGTTGGGAACACAGCGGCAAGCGACTATGGCTTCGGGCGCAGCCCCCAGGTCGCGCCGTGAGTTTCTGAAGGCTTCTGGAGCGGTGATGGCATCGGGAGCCTTGGCTGGCGTGGTGCCACGCCCAGGCCATGCGGCGGAGACTCATACGCTGAAGATTGCTTTGGTGGGCTGCGGCAGCCGGGGCACTGGCGCCGCGGTGAATGCGCTTTCCACCAGCGGGCCAACCCGGTTGTGGGCCGTTGCCGATGTCTTTCCGCGGCGGGTCGAAAGCAGCCTGAAACTCCTCGGTGAGAAGCATGCCAGCCAGGTTGACGTTCCCATCGAGAGACGTTTCCTGGGATTCGATGCCTACCGGCGAGCCATCGACACGCTCGACAAGGGTGATGTGGTCTTACTGGCGACACCACCGGCGTTTCGGCCGATTCATTTTGAATATGCGGTGCAAAAGGGCTTGCATGTTTTCATGGAGAAATCATTTGCCGTCGATGCGCCGGGAATTCGGCGGGTTCTGGCGGCCGGTGAAGCGGCCACCAGAAAGAATCTCAAGATTGCCACGGGATTGATGAGCCGCCATTCCGAGCCGCTGGTGCAGGCCATCCAGCGGATCCACGAAGGATGCATCGGCGAGGTCATCACCGCCTGGGCTTACCGGATGCACGCTCCGGTAGGGTTCAGCGCACAAGCGCCCGGGCAGAGCGAGCTGGCTCATCAGATCGCGAACTACAGCTCTTTCACCTGGCTCAATGGCAGCTTCATTGTGGACTGGCTGATCCACAATATCGATGTTGCCTGCTGGGCGAAGAATGCCTGGCCGGTCTCTGTGCAAGGCATGGGCGGGCGGCAGGTGCGCGAGGTTCCAGATCAACTGTTTGATCACTATGCGGCCGAATACACCTTCGCCGATGGCACGCGGATGCTGGTGCAGGGCAGGCATCAGAACAACTGCCATAATTTCTTCGGTGACGT
>VFZK01000435.1 GCA_016871215.1 Acidimicrobiia bacterium
CATGAACAAGGGCTCCGGAGATCGCATTGGAGCTATTTCCCCTTGTCGTCATAGCATATGGATGCAGATTTGTCCAGCCCTCTTTAGATGCGTTCGCCCTGGCACACGACGGATAATCTCTTCCAGGCGCAGTGAGTTTGTTTTAGAATTCCCAAGATGCGTTGCTGAGCTTGTCCCCAAGTTCGTCTTTTTCATCCGCCGGCCTTTCATGATCGTTCGCTAGTCCATTTCTGGAGCAGTGGCATGTCTACCTTCAAGGAAGGGCTGCAAGACGTCGTTGCTGCCACCTCATCGATTTGTTACATCGACGGCGACAACGGTGTGCTGTCCTACCGAGGCATCGACATTCACGACTTGGCTGAATCCTCCAGCTTCGAGGAAGTTTGCTACTTGTTGTGGTTCGGAACGCTGCCTCGAACGGCAGAGATCGACCGTCTGGCCGGCGACCTGGCGAAGAACCGCCCAGTCCCTCCTGAGGTGTTTGCGCTGATCAAGTCATTCCCTCGCGACGCAAACCCGATGGATGTGATGCGCACCGCCGTGACGGCGTTGGGGCTCTACGATCCCGACCGTTCGGCGACCGATGCCGAAGCGAACCTTCGCAAAGCTTACCGGCTGACTGGACAGATTGCGGGAATCGTTGCTGCCTATGAGCGGATACGCCACGGCCACGAGCCGGTAGCTCCCGACGCAACTTTGAGACACGCCGCCAATTTTCTCTACATGCTTTCTGGCAAGAGGCCTTCGGCCACGGCAGAGAAAGCGATGGACGTTGCACTCATTCTGCACGCCGACCACGAGCTTAACGCCTCGACGTTTGCGGGACGCGTCACGGCTGCGACGCTCTCCGACATGCACTCGGGCGTCACTTCGGCCATCGGTGCACTCAAGGGGCCGCTGCATGGCGGGGCGAACATTGAGGTCATGCGCATGCTTCTCGAAATCGGAGAAGTCAGCAAGGTGGATGCTTGGGTGAAAGAGGCTCTGGCGAGCAAGAAGAAGATCAGTGGCTTCGGCCACCGGGTCTATCGCACCGAAGACCCGCGCGCGACGCATCTTCGGATGATGTCCAGGGAACTCTGCGAGAACTCCGGGAACGGTAAATGGTTCGAGATGTCGCGGCTGATTGAAGAGACTGTCAAGCGGGAAAAGAAGATCAATGCCAACGTCGATTTCTATTCGGCGACGGTCTACTACACCCTCGGTATCGCCGTTGATCTTTTTACTCCGATCTTCGCCGTAAGCCGCATCTCCGGCTGGACAGCTCACATTCTGGAGCAGCTGGGAAACAACCGTTTGATACGGCCACGAGCCGAATACCTTGGTCCTGCGTATCCTGCGCGGTACATCCCTATGGGGGAGCGGTAACGCATATGCAAAGAGCAGCTTCAATCCTCACATCTCTACTGCGACACAGCGCACTGGCAGGAGCGCTGTTTCTTCTCATCGGGGCATCCCCCGCCTGGCCGGCGCCTGAGGAGGTTCTGTCTGCCGAGGAAAAGGAATCGCTGCAGCAAGCCAAGGATCCCGAGCAGCAACTCAAGCTGTGGCTGCGCATCGCCGACAGCCGGTTGAAAGACATCGTGCTCTACACACGGGAACTGGACAAGGCTAACAGTGCGAAGGCCGTCACGGGTTTTCGGGCAGCCGTGGCTTCGGCCGACGACCGGGTAGCCAAGGAGCAGGGAGGAAAGAACCACAAGAAGCTTCTCCTCCAGCTCCACAAGGCCGTGAAGAAATACAACTTCACGCTGTTGCAGGCGCTGGATAAAGCCGCCGAGGAGTTCCGCCAATACATCCAGTCGGCCTTCGAGGCCTCACAGCGTGTTCAAGACGCAGCCGAAATCCAGATGGCCCACTTCCAGTGACTTTTCTTCCCGGCCTCCAGCCCCGATCCTGGTTTGCCTTCCGGCGGTTGCCGCTCGAAATCTGGGAATAAAGCAGCACCTCCGGTCCAACGATAGAAATCTCAGACATCCCGATGTCTTCGAAGCGTTGTCGAGGGAGGCGCCTGATGCGAGTTCCATTTCCGCAAAGTCCTATCGTTTGGCTTCTGCTCGTCGTTTTTCTGTACCCGCAGCCAGTTCGGGGTGAGTTCGTTGAGGTCGCTCCTCAGGTCAAGCTCTACTACGAGATCTCGGGCCAAGGCAGCCCGCTGTTGTTCGTTCCGGGTTGGATGATGACGGCGGGTGTCTGGAAGGAACAGGTGGCGGCTTTCTCGAAAACCCATCGCGTGATCGTGATGGATCCGCGTGGCCAGGGAAACTCCAGCAAGGTCCTCTCGGGCAATACACTGCAGCAGCAGGCGAAAGATCTGCGCCGCCTGGTGGAGATCCTCCAACTGGATGGAATCACCGTAGTGGCTTGGTCCATAGCCCTGGCTGTTGTGCTGGAGTACGTCAGGCAGTTCGGCAACGACCGGTTGAGATCTCTGGCGCCGGTGGATGGCTGGCGGTCACGTCGCTGTACTTCGCTGACTTCAGCTTGTTGCCAAGCGGGGTATAGAAGCTCGACGTATTCAAGCTGCTGAGTCCCAGCCGGATAAATCCGGAGTGTTTGCTGCGGGTCCAGGCTGACTGGGCCCCAGCGACGGCGACGAAGAGTGTAACGATGCAAAGCACCGCCAGAAGCCCGCTGGCAGCGGGCTGCCCTAGGCGGGCGTGACGGGCTGATGTTGGCAGACGGCTCTGGCCAGCCGGGAATCTGCATTCGCCGGAATCCCGAAAACGCTTCTGTCCCTTCCCAGCCTCGCCGCTCATGGGCCACTCCTTCCAACCCTCAGGGATTGCGTAGTTCTGCCGCTCCGAAATTCACTCGGAAAGCGTCGCAATAAGTAATGACGTGCGTGAATCCAGCCGAGCCAGACTGCGCAATCGGAAAAGTGAATTCGCCCGAGAAACGGTTTGTCAATGCTCCGAGCTTGATGCTAGATCCGGTGTTCAGATCGCCGCCCGATCGTGTCATTTCCCACGGCCTATCTACCACCTGATGCCTTAGATTCTCACCGTCTTCCCCCCGGGTATTCTCACCATCTTTCCCCCAGTGGAGCTGGGAGATTCTCACGGGCTTTCCAGGGGCTTTCCCCCATTTCTCACGCTCATTCCCCCACCTGCTTGTGGCATCGACAGAAGGTATGAGATGCAAGCCTTCTAAGGAGGACAGTTGCATGCCATACCGGGAGGTCAGACTCGTGGATATCCAAGAAGTACTTCGTCGTTGGTTGCAGGGCGCCGGCGTTCGCCCCATTGCCAGAGCGACTGGACTAGATCGAAAGACCATCCGGCCGATCCTGGCAGCGGCACAAGGATTAGGTCTCAAACCAGGAGATCCTTGGCCCGAGGAACCCACCCTGTCCGCCTTTCTCGAGCGGGCCAAGCCCTCTCGTCCTACTTCAAAGCAAGCCACGATCTGGCCTTTATCCGGGACGAGGCCTTCTCCAAACTGGAGGAGACAATCGACTGGCACATCAAGGGCACGCGCTATGGCATACGCATGGATGACGCGGACAAGCTCCTTTGCGCGGGAGTCCCCGGTGTGCAGCTCACCTGGATGGACGCCAAGATTGGCGACTGGGTAGTCACGCCGCGCCAGGGCAAGCCCGTTGAGATCAACGCGCTCTGGTACAACGCCCTGCGAGTGATGGAAGATTTCGGCAGGCGGCTCGGGAAGACGGGAAGAACCCACTTCTACCGGGAGCTGGCCGACAGCATTCAGAAAAGTTTCAACGAAGCGTTTTGGGATGCCGAGGCGGGTGGCCTCGTCGATTGCTTGCAGGAAGGGATTCCCGACAGGCGAATCCGGCCCAACCAGATCTTCGCTGTCAGTCTCCCGTTTGCCCTGTTGCCACCCGAGAGAGTTCAAGCGGTCGTTAAGGGAGTCGAAGCAAAACTCCTGACCCCTTATGGCCTGCGAAGCCTTGTCCCCGCAGACCCTGACTATCGCAAGGTCTATGTTGGAAATGCCTATGAACGCGACAGCGCCTATCATCAAGGCACTGTCTGGGCTTGGCTGATCGGGCCCTTTGTCGATGCCTACCTCAACGCATTCGGAGAATCGGAGGAGTCTTGCCGATACCTGGACTCGCTGTTTGCCGGCTTTCGGCAACACATGTCGGAAGCGATGTTGGGATCGATCTCGGAAATCTTCGATGCCGACCCACCACATGCACCCAGGGGATGAGCCGGAAGCTGTGAAAAAATTATTAAAAAAAAGTCTTGACTAGCGATATCGCTATGATATACTGTCTCCCTCCTGGAATTCCTACCGGAGGAGACCGTCATGGGCCACCAGTCCAAAGTGCAGGTGATCGAACGCGGAGGCATCCAGCGCC
>VFZK01000436.1 GCA_016871215.1 Acidimicrobiia bacterium
GCTAGGCCGGATTTCGCACCGGTAACGCCGCAAGAGGGCGTGCGGCCTACAATCTTGGTGTGGTTGAGGTACCCGGCCCGGCGAACCGCATTCCAAGAAAACAGGGTGTCCCTCTATTGTTGCGGATTCACAGATTGCTTAGCACCTTGTTCCTTTTCTGCTGCTTGGCTGCGTGCCTGCTGCTCGCCGGCGGGTGCCGAGCGAAGAACGGCGCGCCACCGTTGACCCCAAGCCAGGCTCTGGCGGCATTTAGTCTGCCCGAGGGCTTTCGCGTTGAGCTGGTGGCTGCCGAGCCCAACGTGGCCGATCCCATCGCGATAGCAGAACCTGGCGTCGGCAGCAGCAAGAGAAACCCAGGACCCTTCCAGCTGGTCGAATTGAATCACGCGGCCGCTCAGTTCAGTTGGGCCCCACCTTCACCGGTTGCGTCCAGGCGATCAGGCCATTTGAGTCAAGAACTTTTCCACGGACGTAGCCTTCGTTCCCACGGATTTGGTAGCGGGCCGGGCTAGTGACCTCCTCCTTGAGGAGCGTCCCACCGGCTCCAATGAACTGAATGCGGTATTTTGTTGAGGCGGTTTCCTTGATCGTTATCGCAACTTCTCGCTCGCCGTTCTGAACTTCGCTGAGCTCCACGCCCGTAGAGGCGTAAAACTCGCCGCGCTCCATCGCCTCGAGAATCGCGCGTGGATGCAGGCGCTCGGCGCGAACGACCACCCAACCCTGGCCGGGTCTGGCGGCGTTCCGATCCCAAGGCCGCTTGAACACATGGGCATCATCGACAGCGATGCCATAGAGCATCTTGCCGCTCGTTAGAATATGGTCCCAAGCTGCTTCCAGTCCGCGAAGGCCACCTCCCCCCTGATTGTTGACGCGAGGATGCCCATTGAATATTTCGAAGAGCCGATTGTTCTCGACTTGCTGCAGTTCCTCAGCCGTCACTGCCCAGCCGAAGTTGGGGTGATTGATGTGGGGAACTCCTTGGGCCTTGCGGATGGCGTTGACGTTGCGCTGCAGCGTGTCGACGACTGAAGTCCCTTTTTGGGGGGTGACTAATTCGGCGAGGTCAAGTCCGTTCAGATGCAGCGGCTTGTCGCCGAATCTGTCGGTGACTTCTTCTCCCCTCATCACCAGGAAACGCTCGTCGGCGCCGTGGAGCGCATTAAGCGCATCGACGCTCGTCAGAAAATTATGATCAGTCAAAACCAGGAACTGATATTCGTGCTCGCGGTACCACCGGACCACCTCTTCAGGAGTCGAATCGCCATCGCTGTTGAGAGTGTGCGTGTGAGTATTGCCTTTGTACCAGCGCAGCGCCGAGCGAGCGTGCTCCGTTTGGGAGTTCGTTCGGCTCAAGACGACGAACCACAGCAAGGCAGTCATGGAGAGGAGGAGCAGGTGTCGTTTCATAGGGGTTCGAATACTCCGAACGATCGTTCTGGATTTCAGTGCGCCGCGGTCGATGTGCGTGCCCGGTTTGCCGCTGCGCTTTGAGCGTTTCCATCCGTCATGGAGCCTCGGCAACAAGCACGTCCAGGAACTTCAGCACTTCAGCTGATGTCCAATCCTTCGGGCCTATGACCTTGTAAGCGACTTTGCCTTTCTTGTCGACGATGTAGGTCTCGGGCCACATATGCGTTCCATAAAGCGTGGAGATGCGCTTGTCGAAGTCCGCGTAGACAGGCAGCTCAAAACCGTGCGTTTTTATGAAGCGGTTTACGGGCTCCCACGAATCGTCCACGCTTAGCGCCAGCATCTCAAATGGCTGGGCTGCCATTCTCTGCTGCAGCTGCTGCATGGACGGCATCTCGTCAAGACAAGGCGGGCACCAAGTCGCCCAAAAGTTGACGAGCACCACCTTCCCGCGAAGCTGCGAGAGCGCGCGTTCCTTCCCGATCTGGTCTTTGAAGGTGAAATCAGGCGCAACTTCCCCCTGAACGGCAGGTCCATCGCCCGACGAGCAGCCGCCGATGCTCATCGCTGTGGCCCACACGAGAGCCCAAAACGCCTTCTTCAGCTGTTGTGACATGTGTTCCTGCCGTGTCCAAAGCGAAGGAAAGCCGGCCGGTCGCTGCATCAGAAAAGCCGGTATCAAGGGTGAGCCGCACTGCTTGCCTGCTGGCGCAATCTCTTTTGGCGATCACCGCGGGCTACCGAGACTTTCAGCAAAGGAGGCGTGATGAGCGTCGTCAGGATGACCATAATCACAACGGCCGAATACGTCGAACTGCTTACCACGGGGCTCCCACGCAGCATGAGCGAGGCGCCAGTGCTGGCGAAGATCAATCCAACTTCGCCTCGCGGTATCATGCCGATTCCAACCGAGAGGCGATCGAGGCCTCTTTCCAACACAGCCAAAGCGCACGCCTGTTTCCCCAAAATTGCAACCACCGTTAGGACGAACGCGAACCCCAAGATGCTCGAGTCGGCAAACGTTCTCAAGTCGACTCTGGCGCCCATCAGAACGAAGAACACCGGAACGAGGAAAGATGATATGGGGCGTATGAGCTCCTCGATGGAATGCTCACCGCGCTCCCGAAAGTCCTGGTAGTGCACCGGATCCAAGATTAGGCCTGCAGCAAAGGCACCAACAATAGGAGCCAATTCGATGCGGCTTGCAAGGTATGAAAGAATAAAACAAAAACAGATGCCAACGGCCAAAAGCATCCCGTGCACGTTCAACTTCGATGCAATCGAGAACATTCTAGGTGAAAGTCGTGTGCCAATCCACAGCGCGACAACCAGGAAGGCCACCGCTTTGAAGACGATGTAACCCACATCCAGCACGGAGATTCCTGCTCCTCCCCGGTCGGCGGCCTTGATGATGCCGCTGGCGGCAGCCAGAATGACCAAGCCCATCACGTCGTCGATCACGGCCGCGCCCAAGATGATTCGAGCCTCTTTGGCGCTGGTTTTTCCAAGGTCCTTGAGCACACGCGCTGTAATGCCGACACTCGTCGCACAAAGCGTTGCTCCGATGAACACGTGGATCAGTGTTCCCGACGCAGGAAGAAACCAGGCACCTACACCCCAACCCAGGAGCATGGGGACGACAACGCCGACGAGGGCAACCAAAAAAGAGGAGGCTCCGACCTCCAACATCTGTTTGATGTTGGATTCGAGTCCCACTTCGAACAGTAGAAAGATAACTCCTAACTCTGCCAGGATGCCAATGGCCTCGTTGGATTTCATGGAGTCGAGTCCGTGAACCCCAACCAGAGACAAGTTTCCGAGCAGGACGCCGAGCACCAACTCGCCAAGCACGGCTGGCTGCCTGATGCGTTCCATGAGCGCTCCGCCAATCTTGGCGGAGATGATGATGAGGACCAGCAGAATCAGAACCGAAGAGACTGAACTGCCGTGGCTCGGAGCTGACTCAGTCAGTGGCGCATCCAGCGAGGAGGTCGCAGCCCAGGCTGCCGAAACAGCGCCGAGCCACGAACCCAGGGCACACACCACCGCCAATCCGGGCACTACCTGTGCGATTCGGGACAGCCCGCCAGCTTCTTCGAACTTCCGGCGCGGATTCATAGCAAGCTCTCCAGGGCGGTCGGGACAGGAGCAGCGACAGGATGGCAACCTGCCCCAGCGGGGCCAGAGTTTATCGTTTGGACTCCCAGTGTCAAACCTGGGTCAAGAGGTGTCCAAGTTTGTCTTTTTTCGTTTTCAGATATCTGTGTGTGGATCGTCTCGGAGCCACTTCGATCGAGACACGCTCAAGAACTTCGATGCCGCTAGCTCGAAGTGCATCCACCTTTCGCGGGTTGTTCGATAGGAGGGAAACCCGAGCAATACCCAGGTTTTTCAGAATGGCAGCACACGCTTCGTAGCTGCGCTCGTCGGCCTCGAAGCCCAGCTTGCGATTCGCCTCTACTGTGTCGGCGCCCTTGTCTTGAAGCTCATACGCAATGAGCTTGTTCAGGAGGCCAATCCCTCGTCCCTCTTCTGGATGATAGATGATAACGCCTGTGCCACACTTGTGGATCGCCCGCATCGCGAACTTCAGTTGGTCGCCACAATCGCAACGCATCGAAGCGAAAACATCACCCGTCAGGCATTGAGAATGAATTCGAACCAGAGGGGCGCGAGCCTTGGAGACACTGCCCTTTACCAGAACGACATAGGGGCTCTTCTTGCCGTGGAGTACTGCCTCGTAGCCAAGAATTCGAAATTTCCCATGCTTGGTAGGGAAAGCCGACTCAGAGACTCTGTGGACGACCTGGATCATTGCGATCAGGAGATTGCTTGTCGGGCGCCATGCCCACACGCGCGGGCTTGGGCCAAAGGATCTAGACTTTAGCCAAAAACCGCGGTCAGTGTCAATTTAGG
>VFZK01000437.1 GCA_016871215.1 Acidimicrobiia bacterium
CAGCGTGGCCGACATTGATCGATGAGATGCGCTAGACGAAAACGTCGGCTGGCACCCTTTCAGGGTGCTGCTCGCGATGACTTCAGAACCGGTGGTGTCGCTAACGCTCCACCACCGGCTAATGGCTCGCAAGCCTCCGGCTTGCCAACATAGGCCTTGTAGTCGCGAGATTTGAAATGTACAAACTTCAGGGTGAAGCACTGGCGTGCTTCACTACGAGCGGGTCTGCCGGCGTTTGTTGAAAGATCGCCAAATTGACAGGGCGGCACAGCAGTGGTGCAGCGTGCAACGGATTTGGAGACTGGGCGCGCTTTCTTCTCTTCCTGCGTCGATTTTTCTGTTGCTGTCTGAGGTAATCCGTTCTTAAATGTGCGCGACTCAAATCGAGCGAGAGGGGGGGGGGCAACAATGGGCGCTCACTCAGTGGCCCTCAGACAACCGGGCACTTCACTTCGGGAGAGAATGGAAAACTGGACAATTCAAGACTCGATCGATTGCTACAACATCAAGAACTGGGGAAAGGACTACTTCTCCATCAACGAGAAAGGCCACGTCACCGTTCATCCCGACAAGCGCGTCGACCACGCCGTCGATCTGAAGGATCTGGTTGACCAGCTGCAAGCGCGCGGCATCGAGCTGCCGATTCTCATCCGCTTCACCGATATTCTCAAGCATCGTCTGGCCGAGATCCACGACGCTTTCAAAACTGCCATCGAAGAGTACGGGTACCAAGGCAGATACAGCTGCGTTTACCCCATCAAAGTGAACCAGCAGCGCCACGTCGTTGAAGAGATCCTGGACTTCGGCAGTGCTTACAGCTTTGGGCTGGAAGCGGGTTCCAAGCCGGAGCTATTGGCCGTGCTCGCCATCACCAATGGCAAGGATGTCCCCATCATCTGCAATGGCTTCAAGGACGACGAGTTCATCGAAACCGTAATTCTGGCCCAAAAGATTGGGAAGAACATCATTCCGGTCGTCGAGAAATTCACCGAGTTGGAGCTGATTGTCAAGTATGCCGAGAAGCTGCAGGTCAAACCGCAGATTGGCGTGCGGGTGAAGCTGGCCAGCCGAGGATCGGGACGGTGGGAGGCTTCAGCCGGCTACCGCTCCAAGTTCGGGCTGACGGTGACCGAAGTGCTGACAGCCCTTCAGTACCTGCGCGAGCGGCAAATGGAGGACTGCCTGAAGCTGCTGCATTTTCACATGGGCAGCCAGGTCACCAACATTCGCAAGATCAAGGACGTCCTGACGGAAGCTGGCCGGGTGTATGTGGAGCTCCAACGGGCCGGGGCGGGGCTGGAGTATCTCGACGTTGGCGGTGGATTGGGCATCGACTACGACGGGTCGCAGTCGAATTACGAGTCGTCGGTGAACTATACGTTGCAGGAATACGCCAACGACATTGTGTTCCGGCTGAAGTCGATCTGCGACGAAGCGAAGGTGAAGCACCCCACCATTATTTCGGAATCGGGGCGGGCTGTCGTGGCGTATCACAGCGTTCTGGTTTTCAACGTGTTGGGAGTTTCAGGGTTCGATGGGTTCGTGACTCCGGATACGGTGCCAGAAAACGCGCCCCAGCCTCTGACCGATCTGTTTTGGACCAGCCGGAACATTACGAAGAAGAATTTTGTCGAGGCCTATCATGACGCTCTTCAGCTGCGCGAAGATGCCATGAACCTGTTCAACCTCGGCTATCTGACACTGGAGCAGCGGAGTGTTACGGAAAGCCTCTATTGGACGATTTGCAGCCGCGTGTTGAAGATGGTCGACGAAATGGACTACGTTCCGGACGAGCTTAAAAACCTGGAGAGCCTCATTTCCGATACCTACTTCTGCAACTATTCGATTTTTCAGTCCATGCCCGATAGCTGGGCCATTCGGCAGCTCTTTCCGGTGTTGCCGATTCATCGGCTAATGGAGAAGCCCAACCGGCGGGCGATTCTAGCCGACATTACCTGCGACTCGGACGGCAAGGTCGACCGCTTTATCGATCTGCACGATGTCAAAAGAGTGCTGCCTCTGCACCCCTACACGGGCGATGACTACTACCTGGCGGTATTTCTGGTGGGCGCCTATCAGGAAATACTGGGCGACCTGCACAACCTGCTGGGCGATACCAACGCCGTGCATGTCACGTTGGAGGCCGATGGCGAGATCAGCGTCGACCATGTTGTGAAAGGGGACACCGTGCGGGAGGTGCTGAGTTATGTCCAGTACAACCCTGACGAGCTCCTCTCGCTGATGCGAAAAGACGTGGAACGTGCTGTCCGCGACAAGAAGATCACTCTGGAAGAGTCGGCTCTCTTCTTGCGCTTCTACGATTCAGGCTTGCACGGCTATACCTACCTGGAAGAGGCCCACACTCGGTAGTTTCAGCACATCGGATTTCATTCCATGCCGGCTCTCCTGCCAGGCGCGTCGGTGCTGAAATCCAGGCGTCACCTCACCACTCGATTCCCGCTCTTGCAAAATGACGAAAACCTCGGTCCAGGTTCCGTCTAACCTTTCGCCCCCAGCGGCAGGACAACGATGAATCGAGTTCCCTGTCCTTCCTGGCTCTCGACTTCGATGCGGCCGTTGTGCTGCTCCACGATCTTTTTGACGATGGTGAGTCCCAGCCCTGTGTCGTCTCTCCGGGTCGTATAGAAAGGCTCGAAGATGGATGTGCGTTCTGCCGGTGCGATTCCCTTGCCATTATCGTCGAGCGTGACTCGCACAGAGCGTTCCTGGCCGCTCCGCAGCAGCTCCGTGGTTACGGTGACTTGGCCTTCCTGCGCGACTGCTTGAATCGCGTTGATCAACAGATTGGTGAAGACCCGCATCATCCGGACCAAATCCACCGGGATGCGCGGGAGCTTGCGACCGAAACGCTTGGTCACAGTAATCTGTTTCTCTTCCAGGCGGTCGTGTACCATCAACAACGATTTTTCGAGGACTTCGTTGAGATCTTCGTGCGAGAGAGTCAGCTGTAGCGCCCGGGAATAGTCGAAGATGTCCTGCAGAATTTTCTGCAGGTGATCGATCTCGAAGTTGGCGATTTCGAGGCGGCGGCGGTCGTTGGCCGAAAGCCCTTCGCGCTTTGACAGAATGCGCAGGTTCATTTTGATCGCCGATAGAGGGTTCATGATCTCGTGAGCGATCTGGGTCGACAGCTGTCCAATTGTCGCGAGCCGCTCGGACTGCAACAGTTGTTGGCTGAGAACGCGGAACTCGGTGGTGTCGCGAATGATGCCGAGCGAGCCGGCTACCTCGCCGCGTTCGTCGCGCAACAACGATGCCGACAGGCTGGCGAAGATCTTTCTGCCGTCTTTGCCGACATAGTCGACTTCGACATTCTTCAACTGGCCCTTTCGATAAAGCTGGCCCATGATGCGCCGCGCCTCTTCGCGCCCCTTGGCATAAAACGGGGTTGCCGACTGGCCAAGCACTTCGGAGGCTTTGTAGCCGAAGATGGCTTCGGCGCCCTTGCTCCAGAAGACTAGCCGCCCGCGGTTGTCGGCCGTCGTAATGGCATCGCTGGAGCTCTCGATCAGTTTCTGCAGCCGGTCCTTCGCTTCCTTGCACTCCTGGTAGAGCCGGGCGTTTTCGATGGCAACAGCGGCATGACTGGCAAAAAGCGAAAGAACTCGGAGGTCGCGGCGGGGAAAGGCGTTGACCTTTTCGCTTTCCACGTCCAGCACTCCGATCAGCTGCTTGCCCATCACTAGAGGCACGGCGATTTCGGAACGGCCGTGTGCGATGCCACGCAGGTAACGCGGGTCACGGCGGACATCGGAAACGAGCAATGGCTTGCGGTGTGCCGCTACCCAGCCGGTGACCCCCTCCTTGCCAATAGCAATCGGGCGATTCCTTCCCGCCCGGCCGCGATAGCCCAGCGAGGCTTGCAGGAAGAGATATTTGCCAGCTTCGTCGGCCAATAGAATGGCTGCATGACGGTAGTGGAAAAGGTCTCGAATGACGCGCAGCAGTTGACCCAGAAGTTTGGCTGTGCCTTCAGAAACCATCGCTCGATTGCTTCTTCCGGAAGGTTCGAAGAAATTTCAATTCAGTGAAAGCGTCGCCTGCCCTCTCCCCCTTGCACGCGCGGACCTGTGAAAAAATTAGGGCTTCGGTTTCCCTCGCCCCGCGAGGGGGCGAGGGGTGGGTGAGGGGGCGGTGCACGCCGTTGTGTCTTTGTCACCTGCAACCGAAGAAGCCCGCCAATTCTGGGTCCTGCGGTACTCTGCGCGATTCCCCCTCACCCCCAACCCCTCTCCCGGAAGCTGTGAAAAAATTATTGAAAAAAAGTCTTGACTAGCGATATCGCTATG
>VFZK01000438.1 GCA_016871215.1 Acidimicrobiia bacterium
GAGAGAAGCTGGGGACCTGGGGAAGCTGGAAGCAACTCCCGACGGAGAAGGGGCAAGCTGTCCATGAAAGATTCCTTGGCCAGCCGCCGAGGTTGAAGTTTGTTCTTGACATGCCCTTTCATAGAACTGGTGCTGCATGAAGGGCGGCGCTGGATTCGGTTGAGCCAGACCGTTGTCGAGAAGGAATTGTTCCAGCAACTGATGGAGCGGCTGCGGAGCATCCAGCAAATTCGGGGTTCTTACACCTCTAACCGGGCGGCCCCGCTCACCGCCAGGGTCTTCGCCTGACCCTACCCTGTTTTGGCATCCGTTGTTCTTTGAAGTTGTCCAGTTCGTCAGCACAGCCCCCCGGGGTGGGACAAAGTAGAAGTGTATCGACCATCATCCCAAGTCTGTCGCTAGGTTTCCGAAAAGCTTCATCCAATGCCTGTCTTCACGACTTCGTGCTGACAAAAAGTATCTGTCGAACTTTGGTGCATAGACTTTTATGCACCAAGCACCACGCCAAAAGGCCGACTCGGTGCATAATTGGGGCATTAATAATCTCCCGCCGCGGATATTGGACGGGCCGCCCAACGCGCTTCGGCCTGGGAATCATCGATTCAATCAAGCCCCACTGAGCCTCGTTGAGGTCACTGGGGTAGCTCTTGCGCTGCGTTTCAATCGGAGTCGACAGGGGAGACCTCGCTGTTGGTCTGGGTTCCCATGTTCTTTTAATGGATCGAATCTCACTTGTTCAGCGGTTTCCAATCTATCATCGGAGTTTTAAACACCCATCTCAGGAAACTCGTCAGCCAGCATGATCGGCGAATCTCCGATCTTGATTTCTGCGTGGCCTATTTCCCCATCAGGGCTTGCCAAGCGCAGCAGTTCTTCAGCGCCAAACGCTTTCTTGTAAAACTCGATGGCGTTGGCGGCGCCCTGAACGACCAAGTACGGTGTTGCGGTGTGATAACCATCGGGAATGGGTTTAACAGACATAGGCACCTCCGTATCTAAAGATTTGGTCCTCATCCAGTTGACACTAACGATCCAACAACCTCTCCCTCCTGGCACCCCGCTGCTTGCGCTTGGCGACGCACTGAGGCCCTTCAGAATTTCCCTGCTGGCCGTTTTGGCTTGCGATATCGGTTAATCCCAAACACTCAATCCAAGCCCGACAACCTGCAGCAAAAGCCCGTGTATTTCGCAGGTCTGCGGCAGTAACGCCGGCGTCTCGCGGCTCACTAGCCTCGCTTTCAGGGCCGTCTGAAATCGAGCCCAATGGCGTAAGAACACATTGAGCGGATCGCCAGCCTGGTTTCTGTCGCGAAACTCGCAAGGCCAGATCAGGCAACCGTTTCAGCCCTTGAACGGCGGCAGGCAACTGCACAGCATAAGCCCAACTACGCAGCCTTCTCTCTCTCGACCTGGACCCCGGTTTTAGACGAGAATTCTTCATAACACCGGATGACCTCGAGCGCGAGCTCCTCGAAACCTGTCAGCAGCCCGTCATGCAGCCGCTCCTGAATGATGCGATGCCTCGGGATCTCGCGAGTTCGCAGGTAAGCCTCTTGAAGCAGGTCTCGAACGAACGCTTTGTCTTGTGCCGAAACCCGCTGCCGCGAGCTCCCTCCGAAATCACCCTCAGGCGCAACCTCAAAGTGCGCTTTCAGGCCGCGGCAAACTTCACAAGCCGATTCAACCATGCCCCACTGGATCAGCGCCCGCAGAACACTGGCTTCCAGTCGAATGCGTTCCTTCAGGTCATCTCTCCAGCGTGTCGATTCGATGGGGAAAGAGTTCATGAAGCCTCCAATACGACTTTGCATCGCGAGCCGTGGCTGATCCCGGCTGTCAGGACATCTTCCGATAGATGCCGATCAGCTTGCCGATGACCTCGACATCGGCGCCCGGCGCCTCAATCGGATCGTACTTTGGGTTCTCCGGTTTCAAAACCACACGGCTTGCCCGGCGGTAAAATCTCTTCAACGTGGCGTCTGCTTGATGGACGCGGGCTACAACAATTTCCCCGTTTTCGGCCATGGCCTGTTGCCGAATCAACGCCAGGTCTCCCGGCAGAATGTGAGCCTCTTTCATACTGTCGCCCTTCACCCGAAGTAGGAACACCTTGTCGGCTTTGGCCCACTCTCGCGGCATGGGCACGGTACCCTCGACGTTCTCCTCAGCCAGGACGGGCAGCCCCGCCTGTACACGGCCCAGGATGGGAACCTCGTTAATTCGTTCGGAAGTGTAGAGCTGCGGCTGCAGCGGGACATTCGTTCTCGACTTGGCAGGTTGATGCTGCAGGCAACCCTTGGCGCGCAAGCTCTCGATGTGCTGCTGAATCGCCTGGGCCGACTTGCCGAGCGCTTCGGCAATCTCGCGGACCGAGGGCGCCATACCCTGCTTCGCGAAATAGCTCTGGATGAATTCCAGCACCTCTTGCTGTTTTTCGGTCAGTTCCATAGGGTCTCCCACAATGGACTTATGGCTCGGCGCCATGCCACCGAACCACGGAATCTCCTCACTTCGTTAGAAAAAGCAGCCTGCGCTCAGCGACGCTTGCCACCCCTCGGTTGATGACGAGAGCCGCGCGTGGTAGTCGAAACCTTGGCAGATCGCCCGCGCCGCCCAGCGCCAGCCGAATTCTCAGGATGGCGAAAACAACTGAGCAAGTGATCGTTGACCATGCCGACCGCTTGCATGAATGCATAACAGATGGTCGGCCCCACAAATCGAAAACCCCGTCGTTTCAGGTCACGGCTCAGAGCTTTCGATTCGGGCGTCGCCGCCGGCAGGTCTTTCAGACTTTCCCAGCGATTCACGATCGGCGCATTCCCCACGAACTGCCAAAGATAGGCGCTGAAGCTGCCATGCTCCTCCTGCACTTCCAAAAGCGCGCGTGCGCTGGCCACCGCCGCCTCAACCTTCAACCGGTTCCGAATGATCCCAGGGTCAGCGAGTAACTGCTTCCGTTCAGCGGCGCCGTAGCGGGCAATCTTTGCGGCATCGAAGTTGTCGAACGCGGCTCGGTAGCTCGCGCGCCGCCGCAAGATGGTCGCCCAACTCAATCCCGCCTGCGCGCCCTCCAGAATCAATAACTCGAACAGAAGCCGGTCATCCCGAAGCGGCACGCCCCACTCGCGGTCGTGGTAGTCCGTGTAAAGAGGGCTGCCCAAACACCAATCACACCGCTTCGGCTCTGCTCGCTTGCTTGCCATGAAAATCCTTGACACTTGTCAATACAGACAAGTGTCAATATAGACATCTGTCTAACCCTGTCAACACATTTTTTGAGGTGATTCCAAAGAGAACGGAAACGACGTCGTCATTCCCGCGCAGAGTTGTCGCCACGTCGGATAGCAAGCCAGGACGGGAATCCAGTCTTTCTGCCGTTGCCAGTACTTCAGGGATCGTCCAAACGCCTGGGCTCCCGCTTTCGCGGGAGCGCCGTTCTTCCGACTGTCAAAGGCTCTGCCTTCCCTGACCTCCCACTCGCGCGGGAGCCGCGGGGGTTCTCTTCCACCTCTCAGGAGTTTGACAGGAGTGGGCAGCAGAGGCGTCAAGTCGAACTGCTACTCGCTACCCTCGGCAATAACCGCCAGCAGGTCGGCCATCTGCTGAACGCCGATCTGCCGGTCAAATTCGTCAGGCATGGCGGAGAGGTTGAACGCGTACATCCGCTTGATGTCGGACCGAGGAATCAAAATCTCCTTGCCCTCTTCCTGCCGCAAGGCAAGCGATGTCGGAGTCTGGCTGCCAATGACACCCTCAGCGAGGCCACCGGAGACCCGGAAGCTGTGAAAAATTATTGAAAAAAAGTCTTGACTAGCGATATCGCTATGATATACTGTCTCCCTCCTGGAATTCCTACCGGAGGAGACCGTCATGGGCCACCAGTCCAAAGTGCAGGTGATCGAACGCGGAGGCATCCAGCGCCAGTTCTACTTGATTTGTCCGGCCCCGTTGGCTCAAGCCTTGGAGATGGAAAAGGGCGAGACCATCGAGTGGATCGTCGAAGATAAGTGGACCCTGACGGTGAAACGGCTGACGGCCCGCGCGGCGAAGTCGAAACCGGGAGGGGCGCATGGACAACGCTAGCCCCTCGGCGCCGGGCGCCCCAGCGAGTGGAGTCGTCGAGCCGGCAAAGCCGCGCTTGAAAGCGATTGACCGTCGGCAGATGCGTTTGCATCCGGTCGAAGTGGAGCGGCTGGTGGAGCCCGATCACGCGGTGCGGGCGATCTGGGAGTTGGTGGGTCGGAGAGACCTGTCTGGGTTTTAGGCCCCCA
>VFZK01000439.1 GCA_016871215.1 Acidimicrobiia bacterium
GATCACGTTGGGGATGGAACTGTCGCGCCTGAAACTGCCATCAGCCCGACTGGGTGTGGTTTTCCGGAAACCGCCCCGCGGCCAACGCCTCGCAAAGCGCGGTTAGAAGGCGTTGATTTCAGAGGCCAAGAAAACTCTAAGAACCCGTCCCAGCAAGGGCTTCCGAGTTTCGCGACAGAAACTAGCTAGACGGTTATGCGCGATGAAACGAGAATTTTGTTCTCGTTTTCTCGTGCGATTGTCGGGGATATCAAGGGCGAAGCCCTTGGCTAGTCGGGTTCCCCTTGCATCCCCAGTCCGTTCCCGCAAACAGCGTCAACGATCCTGGTCGGTCCTCGTTTCGCCTCAATTCAGAGCCCTTCGAACCGAGTTGTTCTCGCGCGTTGTTTCTTGGATCTTGCTCTCCGGATCGATCTTGAAGATCAGCAGTCGACTCGCTCCGGGACGCAAGCCTGAAAACTCGACGGTCTCGCGCTTCGGCGTCAAATCCAGCGGTGCCGGCAAACCTGCCACCTCTCTCTTGAACAGCACCTGGCGTTTGTCATTTTCCACTTGCAGCGTGAATGGCGGGGCGTCTGCGGATCCCAGATTGTGAATCACGAGACTGCCTCGGTCGGCAGCGCGGTCATAGGCCAGTTCCCCGGCTGCCAGGTCAGGAAGCTCACTCAGAGGCGCTCCCTTCTTGACCTGCTTGATCTCAATCACCGTGGTTTTCTGGGGTCTCAGGCTGATCGCAATGCGCGCGCCACGCCACAACGGCAGGGTTCGACGAGTGGTCTCGACGTCAATCTGCCCTTGGCCGAGGACATCAGTGCCTTCGACGACCGTGTACAGTCCGTTGTCCAGGTCCCACACTCGCAGATTGACGTCGAGAAGGGTCTTGGACAAGCTAAAAGTGCTGATCTTGATCGAGGCCGGCCCCGAAGCCATGACCAGCGCGGCCAGGTTCCCATCGCCGCCTTCCCAGCTCACTGCATGCCCTGGAAAAGGAACTCGAGCGTAGAACGCAACGCCACCCAAACGACTGCGCTGCAACGTCCGATGGGGCAACTGGAGCTGGAGTGGAGCCGTTTCTGCCTCGGTGTACATCACGCGATTCTGGACCAGATGTTTCAGCAGAGCCGCTTGATAGTCCTCAATGTGGCTTTTGGCGCCCGTCAGCTCAAACGCGTGTTGGCGAGCTAGCATGCCGGTTTCGTCTTGCAGGTTTCGATCCCAGATATTCCGCTCGCGCGCCCACTTCACGATCTCTTCTCGGTACTTCGGATAGTTTTCGCTGTACGGCTCGACGTCCAGCGCCTCAATCCAGCGGCCGCTCGTGTTTTCGGCCAGGTCGATGTTTTGCGCATTCAAGAATTCGTTCAACAACCAGAGGTATTTGCTTTCTCCGGTCAATCGATACGCCGCCCACAACAGATTCACCCGTTCCGGTTCGGGCAGCCCGCGCCTGAGCACTTCGTCGCCGAAGAATCGAATTCCGATGGCTAGCCTTGGATACTTATCCCTCTGCCAATGGGCCAACAGCGCGTCACAGGTTTCTGTGAGCCAGGCCATCGCTCGCGGATGCCGGTTATACCAGGCCAGCGTCAAAGCGGGTTGCCAAAGGAGTGCGCTGTGAACGTCTTCCCGCGCATGGTATCCTTCTTCGACCAGATCCGTCGCGCTCAACAAGGCAGATCGCAGGTGCCGGTGACCGGCTGGATTCACGCCGCTGATCCGCTCCAGTTGCCGGGTCGCCTCCATGAGCCGTTCCACCCAAAGCGGATTGCCATAGTCGAGCAGCGCGGCGGCACTCAATAGGTTGACCCCCTGAAGATAAAGCCGCTCCGGGCTGCTGCGTACCGTTCCGAAGCCCTTCTGCAACAGCCCCGAATCGTCACAGGCCGCGAGAACCGCCAGCATCGAATCGCGCAGGCGAACCGAAGGACCATCGAGCAGCACAATACCCGGCCAATTCATGGCTAGCTGCGTGTCGCCCAGCAGAGAGCCACTGAACTTTCCCTCCTTGCTCTGGCGATTTTTCACCCACCATTCGCTATCCTGCTTCAGCCGTTCGATAATGAGCTGTTGCTGAAATGCCCAGAGCGGAATTCCAGGCGGAGGCGCCGGCTGAGTAAAATCGGGTGGCGAGGTGAGCGGCCTGATCCAGCCGAGGTAGGTCGCCGCAGTCGGTTCCTTCGGGTCGACCCGGAGGATGTCTTCGATAACCGCCAGCAGCTCGTCGACAGCTTTAGACTGCCGGCGCTTTTGCACAATATCTTCCTGCTTCCACAGACTGGTTTCACTGAGCCTGCGGTAGCTTTCGCGCATCCAGGCCAGGCGATTCGCCATGTACTCTTTGCGAGAGAGTTCGGCTCCCGGCCCTTCGGCAGCTGCCAGCAGCAGCTCCACTTCCGCTCCCGTCAGATAGCGGTCCAAACCGGGCTGGTCACTCGCCAACGTAATCCACAGGGCCGCACCTGCGGGTACGACAATGTCAGAACAATCGAGGGTGATGCCCGAGCCGGTAGCGGCTCGGGTACTGGCGTTGTACAGCTCTCGGCCCGGATAAACCGGATCCTTGATCGAAATGTTGAGCAGTGGCTCACGCGAACTGCCGACGTCGGCATTCAGTTTCAACCGGACTGCGTCGAGAGCCGTATGGCGCAGGAAGGGTGGAACGATCAAATGGTGGTAGTGCAAGGTCTGTTCTGGCTGCTGGGCTGGACGGGGTTCCAGTTTTGGGAACACTTCCGGTGGCACTCCGACCCACGCCGTTTGGTCTGGAGGCAGGTAACGCCGAACCAGCCTCGTCTTTGCGCCATAGAGCGTCGCTACCTGAGTCCTCGAAAGCCCCGGAACGCCCGCTGCTTCGGTTGCAGCAAGAAGCTTGAAAGTCAGTTGCCCTGGAAGCCTTTGCCTCTCGGGTCCAATTTTCCCGCCATCCAGAAGAACCGTTGATGAGCTAAGCCGCGGCAGGGGTTGGTCTGTCGTCCAGCCAAAGCGTGCTTTCCAGTGGCGATTCCAAGCATCTGGGTTTTGGACGGCGATGGATGGCATGGCACCAGCGCGGCCGCTGCCAAGCTGGGAAAGGCTCTGAATTCCAATCTCCGTCAGCGCGCTCGAGAAGATTCTCAACTCGTCGAGGAAAACCCGCCGCTGGTTGCCTTCGACGCTTTGGGGCGTCAGAACCTGCGTGTGGAGTCCCAACTGGTCGAGCTCGTAAGGCAGCTGTAGCTCACCCAGTTTCTTTCCTGATTCGTGCCCATCCACATACAGGCGCACACCTTCCATTTCATCCCAGCTCAAGGCGATATGAAACCAGCGGCCCGAAACAACTTCGGTCTTGCTGACGCTGTCGATTTCATGCCGTGCGCCAAACCGATCGTAAACTTGGAGCTTCAGATCCTCGCCAGTCCAAAGCAGGTGGATGAAACTGTATTCAGCATTCGTCTGCTGGGTTTGGCTAATGCGGACGATCGAAAATGGTGTGCGGCCCAGCGGTTCGTCCAATTTCCACCAGAAGGCCAAGGTGCCGCGTTCGCCATACACGTTCCCCGGCGCATCGTAAGCGATCACCGACCCCACCTCGAGCAGCGCTGCCCCGCCCTTCTTGCCTTCTCGCACCATCTTGACACCGAGGTTTGCGAGAGGGCTTTCTATCCCCCCGGCCTCGTCAGCCAGTACATTTCTGTCGAAGGAGGCATAGAAGGCAGCGGCAACCTCTTCTGCTGCCTGGACCACGGCGCCGTCACGATTCCCAACAAACGCGAGACACGACACCACAACCCACGCGATGCTCGCCACTGTTAGCGAGGGAAACTCTGAAGAAATCGGGAGAGCCCTGCTGGCGAGCCGTCGGGCTGGCAAATCCTGGTTCTGAACGACTCCGCAGGAGCCTCGCCGTCGCAACAATCGTTTCTCTACAGTTCTTCTCACGGCCAGTCAAAAGGAAGAGGGGCGGTGGTTTCGAGTCTCATGGAGTTCCTCGTAGTTTGTCGGGTCAGATCTCATCGAGCCGACAACACTAGTGTCCAGCTGTTCGAGCCTACAGTGTCTGCAAGTTGTTCATGTCAGTTCAGTAACGGGAGTTTTTGGTAGTGACCGATTTCAATTTTCTTCACTCTTAGGAAGATCCACCCGGGAGTCAGTTTTGTCACAGTGAACGGCAACTTAGCGTTTCGAGAAATCCCTGGGAAGGCGGCGACACTCCCTCGCCTTCTATGTCATTCGGTCCCGAGACAAGCTGCAGTTCCGCCGGATCTACTCGCATCCGATCG
>VFZK01000440.1 GCA_016871215.1 Acidimicrobiia bacterium
TTCCAAATCGCTTCCTTCATACGCTGGGTTACCTTTACTCCACAATTCCCCAGCATTTATCGCGCGACCGACGGTCATTTGTTCAGCACTTTTTTGTGGTGCAGGTTATTTATTTAGGTCTCCTTATTCTAATAAGCGTTCAAGTTGAGGCTAATTATCCAAGGCCACGCGGTGAGGCTTCGCAGGCGCTTGGAGTCATTGGCCAATCGGGGCAACCCTTGCTCCAACTGCGCGCGCACGGCATCGAGATGATTAAAGACCCGATTGGGAAACTCCTTCTCGCGCACTTCGTCCCAGACATGTTCCTGGGGGTTGAGTTCCGGGGCATAGGGTGGCAAAGGCAACAACCGGATATTTTCCGGAACGACCAGATCCTTGGCTTTGTGCGCACTCGCTCCGTCCACAACCATCACGATGAAGTCGTTCGGGTGAGCTTGGCTAACTTGGGCGAGGAACTCGCCCATTCGGATCGCATTCATCTCACGACACAACCACCAGTCCATCTCGCCCTCGATCGGGCTGACTGCCCCGAAGACATAGATAAACTCCCGTTCGTAGCCATTGCGAAGGACCGGTCGGAAAGGCAGCGGAGCCCAACAGCGCTTGGGGCGTACCATTCTTCCAAAGCGGGCCTCATCTTCAAACATCAGGCGCACGTGACGGTGGGCCACCACTTCCGGGTTCAACCAGGTTGCCAGCGTTTCCGGAAGTTTTTTTTCCACTCGGCTTGGGCGGCGAGATCGCTTTTGGGATGGCGCGTATCGGGGGCGACCTTCCGCCACCCATGCCGTGCCAGCAGGCGATACACCACGGAAAAGGTCACCTTTCGGCCCAGCTTTTCCGCCAAGGCGGCTCGCAACGGCGAAACCACTAATATACCGGCGTCGCGAGCTTGTTCGATCCAGGGTTCCAGAAAAGCCTTCTCCTCGTCCAGGCTCATCAGAGCCCGTCGCCGCCCACCCCAGGGTTTCTGCACAGCTCGGGCGGGTTTGAGCTCTTCGCGGAAGCGCTGCTGGAGTCGGTGGACACTGGCCCGCCCCACTCCGAGCACCGTCGCGGTTTGCTCGAGGGTCAAATTGGCCAAAGCGGGCAGCAAGATCGACTGGGCGGCCCGCAATTGGCTTACGTCGGTGGCTTCTCCTACTAAGGCCTGCGCCTTGGCCAACAGCTCGGAATCGACGCGTCGTGGTCTGGACATGCTCCAATTGAAGCATATTTCGTCTCATCTTGCAAGCTAATTAGAATTAGTAGACCTGCTTGGGAGTCCCAGCCTCTACTCCCAACCAGCTTGCTGGATAGAAGGGTGACTCAGGCGAGTCTCCCTGGCAGTCAGCTTGAGGTGTGGAAGGATCATCACTCGCTAAAGGCGTCGCAGGGTCTCGTCAAAGTCGCGAGCCCTTCCTTACGGTCGGGCTACTGAATAGCCGCGTGGACCAAATCAGTAGCCCGCGCGTTAGCAAGGGCTCGACCTCGACTCAAGGACTTACGAGACTTTGCCGGGACCCTGGAAGGCGTCGGCTCCCTTCTCCCAGTTGCGGGGAAGTGTGAAAAAATTAAGGTTTCGGTTCTCCCAGCACTCGCATAAGGGGGAAAGCAATCCATCTGCCATCGGGACCCCCTGCCGCAGAAAGCGCGGCGGCCCCCTTCGTTAGGCTTCGTTAGGGGGACAAGAACTTTCCCCCTCGTTGGGGATCGCGGGAGCGAGGTGAACCGAAACCCGGGTCTGTTTGCAGCGCCAGGCCCAGTTGATTGCTTTCATGCCGGCTACATAACCCCTATACTGCGTAGCGATTCAACATGGTGACCCGAGCTGGCCTATCGACAGAAGCCGCTCGCTACTGGTCGTGGTCCTGCTTAGGGAGGGCTGGATGAAACTCGCAATCGGAAGCATGCTCTCGCTGCCCTTGGCAGCGCTGGCGTACTGCGCCAGTTTGTCTCACACGAAGGAATCTCTGAATCCCAAGACTGCAGTGAGCTCTGCGTTGGAGGCTGAGAAAGTGGCTTCAATGGAATGGTCTGGACCCTATGGTGGCGTGCCACCTTTCGACAAAGTCAAGGCATCGAGTTTCAAGCCGGCTCTGGAAGCGGAAATGTCCCAGCTTCTCACCGCTGTCGAGAAGATCGCAGCGAGTCCAGCGCCGGTTTCCTTCGAGAATACGATTGCGGCTTTGGAGTTGGCCAAGCAACCGCTGGATGCCGTGAGAGCCATCTACAATGTTTGGGTTCTGACTATGTCGTCGGACGAATTCCGAGCCGTTCAGGCGGAAATGGAGCCGAAGCTGGCCGCTCTCAGCGACCAGATTCTGCAAAACCCGGCGTTGTTCAATCGAATCGAAACGCTGCACGCATCGACTGGGAAGACTCTGACCTCGGAGCAGCAGCGCCTTGTCTGGGACTACTACACCGATTTCGTGCGCGCCGGCGCCACGTTGTCGGCTGAGCAAAAAAAGCGCGTTGCAGACATCAATCAACGCCTCGCGACTCTGTACACGAAGTTCAGCAACAACCTGCTGCATGACGAGGAGAGCTACGTTCTCTATCTGACCCGAAACCAGCTCGGCGGCCTGCCGTCGTCGTTTGTCGGAGCAGCAGGCGAAGCAGCCAGGCAGCGTGGCCACGACGACCAGTATGCAGTGCTGAACACACGGTCCTCCATGGACCCCTTCTTGACGTTTTCGACCGAGCGTTCCCTGCGTGAGAAGGTCTGGCGAACCTACTACAACCGCGGCGACAATGGCGACGTGTACGACAACAACGCCATCATCACGGAGATATTGAAACTTCGCGCCGAACGCTGCCAGCTGCAGGGCTACAAGACATTTGCCGACCGCGCTCTGGAAAAACAGGTCGCCCGGACTCCACAGGCTGCCATGGATCTGATGATGAAACTGTGGCCGGCCGCTGTGGCGCGTGTCAAGGAAGAGGCAGCCGACATGCAGGCCATTGCGGACAAGGAAAAAGCGGGTATCAAGATCGCTCCTTGGGACTATCGTTACTACGCCGAAAAAGTCCGCCAAGCCAAGTACGATCTCGACTCGAACGAAATCAAGCCCTACCTGCAACTCGAAAAACTCCGGGAAGGCATGATGTGGGCGGCAGGCAAGCTCTACGGCTTCGACTTCAAACAGGTCTTCAACGTTCCCGTCTACCATCCCGATGTCCGGGTGTGGGAAGTCACTCGCGCCGGAAAGCACGTCGGAGTCTGGTATTTCGATCCTTATGCCCGGCCAGGCAAACGGTCGGGCGCCTGGATGAGTGCCTACCGCCGCCAGCATCGCCTGGGGCGCGAGGTGACGACCATTGTTTCGAACAATTCCAATTTCGTAAAGGGGGCGCCCGGAGAGCCTGTGCTGATTTCGTGGGACGATGCAGAAACGCTGTTTCACGAGTTCGGTCATGCGATTCATGGCCTAAGCTCGAACGTCACCTATCCTTCGCTGTCGGGCACGCTCGTGGCGCGTGACTACGTCGAGTTCCCCTCCCAAATCAATGAGCACTGGCTGTCCACTCCGGAGGTGCTCAACCGCTTCGCTCTGCACTATCAGACCGGCAAGCCAATCCCTAAGGAACTTGTCAGAAAGATTAAGAACGCCGATCGCTTCAACCAGGGATTTAAAACGACCGAGTTTCTGGCGAGCGCCCTGGTGGACATGAAGCTGCATACCATCGCGAATCCGGGCGATCTGGATAGCCACGCGTTCGAGCGCCAGACGCTGGCCGGACTGGGCATGCCGGAGGAACTCCCCATGCGCCACCGCCCGCCGCAGTTTTCGCATATCTTTTCAAGTGAAGGTTACGCGGCGGGCTATTACTCGTATCTTTGGGCAGACTCGCTCACGGCCGATGCCTGGGAAGCTTTCCTGGAAGGCAAAGGCGCCTACGATACTGCCGTCGCCAAACGCTTCTACGACAACGTGCTGAGCGTTGGCAACACGATCGATCCAGCGGAAGGCTACCGGCGATTTCGCGGGCGTGACGTCGACACCAACGCACTGATGCGCGACCGTGGATTCCCGGTCAGGTGACCTGCCGGCAGCCCAAACGCTCGCTGGCGGCGGACTACCGACCAGAGCCGTGCGTGCGAAAACGGCAACTCGCGCGTCGTTGATGGGTGCAATGGGATGGTGACAAACCACAGCCTGAAGCAACTGCTCCAGCGCGATTCGATTCTGGTTGTTCCCGCGTCTTACGACATGGTGTCTGGCAAGCTTGTCGAGGAGGCAGGCTTCGAAGCAGTTTATCTGTCGGGTTACG
>VFZK01000441.1 GCA_016871215.1 Acidimicrobiia bacterium
GCCTATCGGCGGACGAGCTTCGCCGGTCCTTGAGCCAGCGCCACTTGAGCCGCCCGATGGCGGCCGTGGCGCCGAACGCGCAGATCCCCATGATCGCCTCCATTCTGGCGACCCAAATGGTCCGGTTTCAATAGGGGGCTAAACCACCAGGGCTGTTGCGGTACCCATTTTCTTGATTGCGCGTACTCAACCCCCTCTCGAAGAATCTCGACTTCCTCGGTCTTCTTCCCCAAC
This sequence comes from Acidimicrobiia bacterium, assembly GCA_016871215.1. Classification (GTDB taxonomy): domain Bacteria; phylum Acidobacteriota; class Terriglobia; order Versatilivoradales; family Versatilivoraceae; genus VFZK01. The sequence continues at coordinate 235 of VFZK01000441.1, forward strand.
AGACGCTGTAGCTCGCGAATCTTCGCCCGAGCGGCCTTCATCTCCGAGGCTGGCACCACCTCCTCATCGGCCCCAAGGCCGGTCAGCGCCCCGCTTTCGCGCATCTGCCGCTCGCCGACACGCCGAGGCGTCGCGCCACCGTGCCGATGCTCTCTCCGGACCGATCCGCATCGTCAAGAAGCTCCAGCTTCTCCTGAAAGCTGTACTGCCGCCGCACCTTGCGGCTCTCGGTCTTCTTGCTTTCTTCGCTCATGATCGCCTCCATTCTGGCGACCCAAACGGCCCGGTTTCAATAGGGGGCTAAACCAGTGGCCATATTGCTCGACGTGTACTCGCGCAAGGTGGTGGGCTGGGCGACATCCTGCAAATTGGACGCCGACGTCGCCGTTAAGGCGCTACTCGGGGCCATTGGAAGCAGACAGCCGCCCAGGGGCCTCGTCCATCATCCTTCCCGAGCTGAGGCCCACCGGGCCATCGCGAAATACATCGACGGCTTTTACAATTCAGTCCGCCTGCATTCGGCCCTCAACTACAATCCGCCCATTGCTTTCGAACGACGAAACCTTCTAACCAGCAACCTGAAAACGCTCTCCGTCTGACTGTGGACGAAAACCGGGCAAGATCACCTTGCTACAAGCTGAAATAATTCCAATTCCGAATTGGAGTGCTTGAGTAAAGAGCTTTTTCCCAGCATTTTACTGTAGTCACCTCAAGCAAAATGCAGTTGCGGCTTTGGCCTGCATGACACACTCATCATCTGTATCCTTCGCAAATTCCAGATCGCGTCGTATGCCAGACACATTAGTGAATTCTTTGGACGAGGAAGCCGATACTTGTGATTGACTGACAATATTTCAAACCCGCCATCGCTCACAAATTGCAGATATTCCCGCCAACCCATTGTGATCTCCAGTGGGTTGTTCATCGTGTCTTGGATTTGCGCCTCACTTATATCCGCCGTTGCTAGAGTACCTTCATTCAACTTCCACCTTGCATTGTGATACATACCCAGGACTAGCAAGCCAGTGTCACTTATCAACTTGCGAATATTCCTAAGATTTCCCTGGGGGTCCAGTGTGTGATGCAAGACACCACTGCACCAAATGAAGTCGTAAGAATATTTCCTGTCCAGAGCTGCAAACGAGCTGATGTCCAGATGGTAGATATCTGCATTGAGTGGTTTTAGATTTGACTCCGCCAATTCGACACTCGACCGGTTAGGCTCCACACAAGTTATGGTCTTTGCCTGGTCAAGAACTGAAGCAACGCCGATAACTTCCTCTCCCGTTCCACATCCCAGAAATAGCATATTCTGCGGCACAACTGTCTTCAAAAACTTTTCAGCGTAGCTCCTTGCACCCACAATGTGGCTCGGGTGATTCGGAAATGGAAAACGACTGTAGAGAGAACCCGTGGGTTCCTTGTTCTCGAAATTCATACGGCTTTTGCCTTCAAGTGAGAGTTGTCGTTCGTTTTGACAAGAGGAATGGCCCGATTGCCAGGAAGCAGTCAAGAATCTCCGTTTCGCTGTAAGCACGTCCCAGATACAGGTCACGCAACGGTTGCAGCAGACGCTCAGGCTGCAGCTGCTGGCTGGTGGCATAGGCTGCATCCATTGCAACGCTTTCGTCTGCAGCAGACGATACCACAAACATTTTCCGCACTGGAGCACTTCCAGGCAATTTCTGGCTGATCTTGCCCGGCTTTTGTCCACAGTCAGACGGAGAGCGTTTTCAGGTTGCTGGTTAGAAGGTTTCGTCGTTCGAAAGCAATGGGCGGGTTGTAGTTGAGAGCCGAAAATAAGCGGACTGAATTGTAGAAGCCATCGATGTATTTCGCGATGGCCCGGTGGGCCTCAGCTCGGGAAGGAAAGACACGGCATTCGAGCTCAGACTTGAGCGTCGCGAAGAAGCTTTCGGCCATGGCGTTGTCGAGGTAATTGCCCGGGTTGCTCATGCTTTGGACCATCCCAGTTTCCAAGAGAATTCTTCGGTAGTGAGCGTCGGTGTATTGACCGCCACGGTCGGTACGATGGACGAGGCCCGTTGGCGGCGGCCTGCCTCCAATGGCTCTGAGCAGTGCCTTGACGGCGACGTCGGCTCCAGTGTGGAGACTGTCGCCCAGCCCACCACCTTGCGCGAGTACACGTCGAGCAATATGGCCAGGAACAACCAGCCTTCGGCGGTTGGGATGTACGTCAGGTCGCCAACCCAAAGCTGATTCGGACGGTCAGCAACGAAGTTGCGGTCGACGAGGTTAGGCGAATACTGCGCCCCGGGGGCCACCTGGGTCGTTTGGAAGAATCGGCGTCTCGGGCTTTCAGGCCGTTTTCTCGCATGTTTCGCGCCACACGGTGACGCCCGGCGCGACAGCCGTTGTTGGTCAAGCTGCGCGCCAGCCTGGGGCTGCCGTAGCGCCCTCGATGTTGTCTGAACATCGCGCGCACATGAACACCAAGCCGTTCGTCGTCGCGTTGCCGCTTGCTCGGGCCGCGTCGCTTGGCTTTGTAGTACGCACTTGGGCTGATGCCCACGAGATCGCAGACGCGGTCCACGCTCAAGGCGCCCCGGTTCTGGTCAACCAGCTCGACCGCGCTCACTGGTGGTCCTTGATGAACAGGGCGACGGATTTTTAGCACCTCGCGCTCTTTGCGCAGTTGCATGTTTTCCTGCCGGAGACGTGCGTTTTCCTCCGCCATGTTCTCGCCGCGCTCGTTTTTCTTGGAAGCCACGTCTTTGCCGTACACCTCGCGCCACTTGTACAGCAAGCTGGACGCCACCCCCAGCGATTCGGCCACGTCTTGTATCGACCGCTCGGCGCTACGCTCTTCCATCAAGCGAACAGCTTCGATCTTGAATTCTCGATTGTGTCTGCGGCCCCTTCGGCCTTTCTCATTTGCTATGTTGTCTCCAAGGTTTTATCCCCGCGAGACCGTGAACCAAACCCGGGCAAGATCAGGCGCCCTGGTGGCCGAAGCCCTGACGAAGCTGCGAAAAGCGATGCCCTTCCGCTTGCGTAGCTTCGACACGGACAACGGTAGCGAGTTCCTCAACGACATCGTCATCGACTACTCTCGCGATAATGGGATTGAGTTCACGCGTTCGCGGCCGTATCGCAAGAATGACCAGGCGTGGGTCGAACAAAAGAACGGTTCCGTGGTACGGCGCCTCGTCGGCTACCGGCGCCCTGAAGGACTGGCAGGGGTCGGAGTCCTGGCTCGCCTATACGAAGCGGCGAGGCTCTTCGTGAACTTCTTTCAGCCTTCTTTCAAGTTGGCCTCGAAAACGTGGCAGGGCGGCCGCGTGACGAAGCGCTATCACTTGCCGGCAACCCCGAGCGCCAGGCTCTTGGACTCGGACGAGGTTCAAGGACAAGCTGCGCGACGTCGCCGCATCACTGGACCCTCTTCGCTTGCTAGAGGAGATTCGAACGATGCAAGGCCATCTCGCTGAGCTTTTCGCCGGCGACGTCCCGACGCTGGTCGCCGCTCGCGATCCGGAACTGGAGAGCTTCCTCAAGAGCTTGAAGACGACCTGGCAGAAGGGTGAGGTAAGGCCCACGCACGCCACGGCCTCAAAGCCGCTGCGGGATTGGCGGACTCGCGTCGATCCTTTCGAATCGGCCTGGCCACTGATCCGCCGATGGCTCGAAGCGGAGCCAGATCGGACAGGTAGGGAACTCTTCGAACGCCTTCAGGTCAACCAGCCGGGAGTGTTCCCAGATGGCCAACTCAGAACTCTGCAGAGGCGTGTTCAGTAGTGGCGCGTAGATGAGGCGAGACGGCTCATCCTCGCACATCCGAGCGGCACGAAACCCGCCCACGATTTCGCAGCGCACCACGGTAACATTGGCTCGTGACGCAACACGATGGGGAGATGCAATTGTCGCCCAGCAAGATGCGTTCGCCCGACCAACAACGAATCTCGAAGGTGTCCGAACACCAGCGCGTATTGGGCTTCTCGGTCAACACCGTCCCATCCTGTACCCGGCCGGGATGCAGGCCCGTGC
>VFZK01000442.1 GCA_016871215.1 Acidimicrobiia bacterium
GCTGGATCGTGGAACGGACCTTTGCCTGGCTAGGCCGTTATCGCCGACTCAGCAAGGACTACGAGTATTTGCCCGAAACCAGTGAGGCTTTCATCAAGATCGCCATGATTCACCTGATGCTCCGCCGTCTGGCGCAGCATTCAGAGGGTTTTTAAACACCCTCTAAAGGAAGAACATACTGTGAGAGATTCGCGCTAAGGACTGGATGAGCTGAAAGCTTCCGGTCATCGCCGCACATGATTTTCTCATTACTCGCCACTAACCAGAGTTCTTATGACTCCTGAACGGTACGAACAAGTTGGCAGGCTCTACGATGCAGCGCTCGAGCGCGAGCCGTCAGGGCGGGCCGCGTTTCTCACCGAAGCGTGCGGCACGGATGAAGCCCTGCGCCGCGAGGTCGCATCACTGCTGGCCGCGCACGAACAAGCCAGCCATTTTATTGAACAGCCGCCGGATGACGTAGCGGCAGGCTGGCAAGTGGCCGATATCCAACTGCAGGAATGCAGCTTCGCTCACTATCAAATGCTCTCGCTGCTGGGTAAAGGCGGGATGGGCGAGGTCTGGCTGGCGAAAGACACGCGGCTGGGACGTAAAGTCGCCCTCAAACTGCTGCCCGCGGAGTTTACTGGAGATGCCGAGCGGGTGCGCCGCTTCCGGTTTGAACCATCCCAACATCATTACCATTCACGAGATCGGGAAAATCGAGAATACCCACTACATTGTCACCGAGTATGTGGGAGGCCAGACCCTGCGCCAGCGGATGGACGACAGTGGCCCGATGAAGGTGCGAGAGGCGCTCGATGTCTCTATTCAAGTGGCGGGCGCGCTAGAGGCAGCCCACCGGTCCGGCATCGTGCATCACGACATCAAGCCTGAGAATGTGATGATAAGGCCTGACGGATATGTGAAGGTGCTGGACTTCGGTCTCGCGAAGCTGGTCGAGCCATCGACGGCGCCTTTGGATGCACAGCTTCCGATTAAAGACGGGGGCAACACCGAAAGCGGCGTGGTGTTGGGAACGCCACGCTGTATGTCGCCGGAGCAGGCGCGCGGTGAGAAGGTAGACGCCCGCACTGACATCTTCAGCCTCGGGGTAGTGTTCTACGAGATGATTGCGGGGCGAGCGCCTTTTGTCGGCTCCACGAGAAACGACATTATCGCCTCGATCCTGAAAGACGAGCCCCCGGCGCTCGCCACTGTCGCACCGGAAACCTCGCATGAGTTAGGGCACATTGTCTGCAGAGCTCTGCAGAAAAACCGCGAAGTGCGGTATCAATGCATGCACGATCTGATCAGCGATCTGAAGCAGTTACAGCGAGGCCTGGAGTTTGCTCTAGATGACAAGAAGCGCACTGGTCGCGCAAAAGTTGAAGGCGAAGAAAATCTTGTGATGCCAGTTTCAGGCGAGGTTCCGCGACTGCAAGCCACTGCGTCCGTTAAAGAAACTACCACTGCTGCAATTAGACGCCGCCTTGCTGCGCTGGGGGGTATCGCCGGACTTGTCATCGCCGCGACGTTCACATGGTTGTACTTCAACCGGTCGTCCGTCCTGACCAGTAAGGACACGATTCTGCTGGCTGACTTCAATAACACAACCGGGGACAACATCTTCGATGTGACGCTCAAGCAGGGGCTGGCGATCCAGTTACAACAGTCGCCATTCCTGAATCTCTTCTCTGAGCCGAGAGTGCGGCAGACACTGCAGTTAATGGGGCGCTCAAGTGACGAACGGGTAACCGCGGAGACCGCGCGGGAAATCTGCGAACGTAATAACCTCAAAGCTTTAATCGCAGGTTCGATTGCTCCCCTCGGCAGCCACTACGTGATCTCACTCGAAGCGATCAACGGTCAGAGTGGCGAAGTGCTGGCACGCCAGCAGGTCGAAGCCGAGAGCAAGGAGCAGGTGCTGCGGGCGCTCTCGCAGGCAGCGACGGGTTTGCGCGAAAACCTGGGCGAGTCGCTCAGCTCGATCCAGCGGTTTGACCGGCCACTGGAAGAGGCCACGACCTCAAAGCTGGAGGCGTTCAAAGCCTGGTCTGTGGCCGTTGAGCATTCGTACGGCGGCAGGGTAATGGAAGCGATACCGTTTTATAGGCGAGCGGTGGAGCTTGATCCCGACTTTGCTCAAGCCTATGCCACGCTGTCTACCGTGTACTGGACAGTCGGCCAGCCCGGACTGGCCGCTGAGTATGCCGCAAAGGGCTATGCTTTGAGGGATCGAGTGAGCGAAATCGAGAAGCTTCGTATCACAAATTTCTACCACGGCTATGCTACCGGAGACCTGAACAAGCGGGTGGAAGTGCTGATGCTGCTGACCCGAACAAACCCGCGCGACAGGACCGCACATAACGACCTTGCTCTGACACACATTTTTCTGGGCCAGTTCGATCAGGCCTTTGCTCAGGCGCGCGAGTCCATCAGTATTAATCCCAATTTCGCGCCCGGACACAGGGCCCTAGTCTGGGCACTGCTCCGTCTCAACCGTTTTGCGGAAGCCAGGAATGTTATCACGCAAGCGCTTCAGCAGAAGCTTGATATCCCAGCATTTCACACCTTTCTGTACCAGATAGCCTTCATTAACAACGATTCGGCAGGAGTGCAGCAGCAGCTTGGCTGGGCAAGTGGGAAACCGTATGAATACCTAGCGTTCGACTGGCAAGCCGGCGCAGCGGCTTCTGCCGGGCAGCGGCGCAGGGCCCAAGAGTTGTCTCGCCGCGCGATTGACCTGGCCGCGCTCGGCAGCTCCAAAGAAGTGGCTGCGCAGTATGCAACGGAACAGGCGCTGTTGGACGCCGTGTTCGGAGACTGTCAGCGAGCCAGGGCGCATGCGGCCAAAGGGCTTAATCTCGAACGTGGTCGCGCCTCCCTCCCGCGCGCGGCCCTAGCACTGGCACTCTGTAATCAGACAGATCAGGCCAGGCTGCTCGTTGACGAGTTGACCAAACGCTACCCCGAAGACACCCTGCTCAACTCGATCTGGTTGCCGGCGGTGGGCGCGGCGACAGAGTTGCAACGCGGCAACGCAACCCAGGCGATAGAGCGTTTGGAGCAGTCCCGCTACGAAGCCGCCGCAGAATTCTGGACGCAATACCTCCGTGGGCAGGCCTACCTCAAGTTGAAGCAAGGCTCGGAAGCTTCCACGGAGTTTCAAAAGATTCTCGACCATCGAGGCTATGCACCGCTGTCGGTGTTGTACCCACTGGCCCATCTTGGCGTGGCACGAGCGGCAGTCCTGGCCGGTGACGTGGCCAGAAGCCGCGCAGCCTATGAGGACTTCTTCAGAATGTGGCAGTCGGCGGATCCAGATTTACGGATTCTTCTTGAGGCGAAGCGGGAGTATCCACGGAACAAACAATTCTTAAACTGAGACCACTCCGTCACTACTTTGCAGCAGCGTAACACGCGGTGACTTCCGCGGCTTTCTGCGTCGGCATTGACATGGCGCTGAAAGTCGTCTCCGGTTATTTTGGAGAAGCCATTGCGAGGACAACCGCAAAACCGATGGAATATAAGTTGGCAATCTGCCTCCCAATGGGTCTCACCAAACGCATGTGTCGGCACGGGCTGGATTTGTGGGAAATACGGCGCATGGTGCACTGCGCTGGTTCTGGACACTTTCACCCAGCAGCGCGGGTCGATGGACCCAGCAACAGGTCGAAGACCTCCTGATGGTGACGATCGCTTGCCAACAGTCTCTCACCGAAAGTGCGGACTTTTCGAGTTTCGCTCGTTGACCGCTCACGCTGGGGTTGCGTCGGCCTTGCCTGCCCAGTACCTCTGGATTCCTTAGTTTCCACTTAGAGAGTGTTTTAAAAAGGCGCCCTTTGGTTCGTAGTCCCGCCTTTAGGCGGAAGGAAATGCTGTGATTCCGGCTAAAGCCGGGACTACAAACGTAGCTGACTCCTTGAACCAGGCCTTTCTAAACACCCTCTTAGTGGCTTACGCACGAAGGACGGGACGTGCACGCACGCTGCGAAGGGGCGACAACTTCTCACATCCTCAGCCGGATCTTCCTCGTTGAGTTTGAAGTAAAGTGATTGGATTTTCAAGCAGAAGGAGGGTTTCAGCACGGCCCCGTCAAAGTCGGAGGCCGATGAGGCGCAAGACTTGGGGACCGAGGCGGGCGCAATGGCGGAGCGCAGGGGCGATGTAGCGGGCACCGGCCATACGGAGCAGCGAGATGGCCAAGTTGCGCAGAGAAGCCATGACCTGTGCGCCCATCCCTTTGCGGACTTGGGAGC
>VFZK01000443.1 GCA_016871215.1 Acidimicrobiia bacterium
GGAATCATCGATTCAATCAAGCCCCACTGAGCCTCGTTGAGGTCACTGGGGTAGCTCTTGCGCTGCGTTTCAATCGGAGCCGACAGGGGAGACCTCGCTGTTGGTCTGGGTTCCCATGTTCTTTTAATGCATCGAATCTCACTTGTCCAGCGGTTTCCGATCTATCATCGGATTTTTAAACACCCTCTGAGAGAGTGTTTAAAAGGCGCGCTTTGGTTCGTAGTCCCGCCTTTAGGCGGAAGGAAATGCTGTGGTTCCGGCTAAAGCCGGGACTACAAACGTAGCTGACGCCTTGAACCACGCCTTTCTAAACACCCTCTTACCACCAACCGTGGCACCAGAGAGACTGTTTCTGGAGTCCCAATGCGGCAGCCGGCTGGCGCGGTGCGAGGGGAAAGTTCTCGAGCCCGAGTGCACGACGGGCAGTCACTCAGTTTCCGGCGAAGCACAGAGGCTGTTTTCAGGCCTGAACGGAAACCTGGAGCTGCGATACGCGAGGGTGTCCGGCGATTGGCGCGCACTCCGGAACCCAGGACAGGAAAAAGAAAGGGACAGGCACTGCAGCTCTGACCTGTCGGCGGGAATCTCTGCCCGCTACGGGTTCCCGGCAGCGCACGATTGTCGTGAAGCGCGCCAGTGCTTCACTGTACTCTTCTGGGAAGGGGCTAGCCGGCAAGGGCCACTTGCCGCAGCCGGTTCAAAGAGGCAAAGCGACGTCAGCAGCACACCTGCACGGCGCCGTCTTCGATTCGGGTCGGGTAACAGCTCAAGCGTGCTGCGGGGTTCATCGTCATGGCTCCGCTGCGCAAGTCGAACTTCCAGCCGTGCCATGGGCAGGTCACGACGCACCCTTCCAACTCGCCTTCGCCCAGAGGGCCACCTCGGTGGAGGCAAGTATCGTCGATGGCGAAAAAAGCTCCGTCGACGTTAAACAAAGCAATGCGCTTTTCTGCCAAGCTAACGGTCTTGCCGCGGCCCGCAGGAATGTCGTCGATCTTTGCGGCAAACACAAATTCGGCCATAAGGCCCTCCTGATCAATTTCCGGATGGACAGGTCGAACCGGGAACCAGCAGCGTCCGCAAAGTCCTGCGGCTCTGCTGGAGCGTTCGCAGAGGTTCACTTCGACCGTTTCTTGCGTCTCTTGCGACTACGCTTGAGCTCGACGCCAACGGCGTTCAACCTGGGGCTGAAAGGTTTCAGTTTGCGAACTCTCAGCCTGATTCTTTCGACCGGGTGATGGTCGAAGATGACGCCGCAAATCTGCTCGGCCACCTGCTCAAGCAACGTGAACGAGCTTTGCAGGCAGAGCGTTTCGATGGTGCGAAGAACCTCGGCGTAATCGACCGTGCGCTTCAAATCGCCCGTGCGCCCTGCCGCTCTCAGGTCAGCCTCGAGGGCAAGATCCAAACCGCAGAGCTGGGGTTTGCTGCGCTCCTCTTCGGTGGTTCCTACGCAGATTTCAAGGCGAATGCCTTCGAGCAGAATCTTGTCCATGGACCGCAGCCTGCAGATGAACCGTAAACGAGAAGCACTTACTTGGACAACGGCTGGCCGGGGGATCCGGGGCCAATGAGCGGTTGACGTTTGTCGACAGGGTAGTCTTTTCGCAGAGGATGCCCCTGGAATTCTTCGTACAGCAGAATCCGTTTGAGGTTGGGGTGGCCGATGAACTGCACGCCAAACATGTCCCAAACTTCCCGCTCATACCAATCGGCGCCAGGCCATAACGACGCGATGGAGTTTACCTGAGGGTTCTTGGCACCCAAGGGGATCTTGATCCGAACTCGATGCTTCTTGGACAAAGAGAAGAAGTGGTACACGACCTCGAAACGGTGGGGCGTTCCCAAGTTCAGGCAGTCGACAGCCGTGAGATCCATGAGGTAGCTATAGTCAAGAGCAGGATCGTTTTTCAGGCAAGTCGCGATGGCCACGAGAGCCTCGGGCCGGACGATGGCTGTGTCGTCGCCACGGAACGAATGAGTTTCCAGAATGGCCTCTGGAAACTTATCCCGCAAGCGTGTCAAAGTGAGGCTTTCTTCCGCCATGGGTCAGAATTCCTGTCGCGAGTGTTGGATTCTTTCCTGAAGTTTCATCAGCCCGTCGAGGACGGTTTCGGGACGCGGGGGGCAGCCGGGGATATAGATGTCGACTGGGACAATCGTGTCAATGCCCTGAACTGTGGCATAGTTGTCGTAGAAACCTCCAGTACAGGTGCAGACGCCAAACGCCACCACCCACTTCGGCTCGCACATCTGGTCGTAAACAGTCCTCAAGACCGGCGCCATCTTGTGATTAATCGTTCCGACAACGAAAAGCACATCGGCCTGCCGCGGCGAAAACCGCGGGAACCCGGCGCCGAATCGGTCGATGTCGTAATGAGAGGAAGCCGCTGCCATGTACTCCATGCCACAGCATGCGGTGACGAAGGGATATTGAAACAGCGAGTACTTTCGAGCCCAGCCAACGGCCTTTTCAAGCTGCGAGGTGAAGAATCCCTGAGAAAACATGCGCTGTCCTTTGCGAGCCAGAGCCAACTCGAATCCTACTTTTGCGTCGAGATAGTACCACGGCTCCTGACGGTTCGCAAAAACCGCCTGGCTAGGTTCGAGGGCTCAGCAGAATGGACTATTGCATCGAGGCAGCGGCAGACCAAAGGCCGCGCCGGCTGACACTTCAAACACACGGTTGCCTTCGGCAACCCGTTCTGTTGCAGAACCAAGAATCCGGGAACAAACTTCAGTTGGTGCGCGTTTTTGCGATCATGTGCCCTGGGCTTGGGCCAGTCAGGGCTTCATCGACGATCTTTTGCCCAGCTTCAAATTCACAGGAGATGCTCCATGCAACGCCCAATGACTGACCTGCTCCAACGGGCCCGCCGAAAATAGGCCAAGGCGTTGTTGCTGGCGGGATTGCTGCCGGTTACCGGGAGTGCCTTGCTGGCGCGATACTGGATCCCCACGGCGATCGTCTACGCCCCGAACTTCGGAAAGCCGGCAGGCCGCTTGAACGAAACGCATTCGGCGCAGCTCAGTGTCTGGGGCATCAGCCAGCAGTTCCAGCTTGACGTGGGTCCGCCGTTCGCCCGCCTCTCGGTTTGGCTCATGGAGCCACAAGGCCCTGTTCGTGGAACGGTGGTAGTGTTGCACGGCATTCGCGACTCGAAGGCGTCGATGCTCGGGATGGGCAGGCTCCTGGCGGCGGGCGGCTACCGGCCCGTGTTGGTCGACCTTCGAGGCCACGGGCAATCCAGCGGCGATTGGCTAACCTACGGTGTTCTGGATTCACAGGATTTAAGCCAAGTGCTCGATGCGCTCCATCACCGGGACTTGCTTGCAGAACCTGTCGGCGTCTTCGGCTGTTCCTACGGCGCGGCGACCGCCATTCAATTTGCAGCCCACGACCCTCGCGTCCGGTCGGTGGTTGCTGTCGCTCCCTTCGCAACGCTTCACGGGGCCGTTCACAGTTACGCACGGCTGTTTGGCATGGCGTTCATTCTGCCCAGAGCGACGATCGACCGGGCTGTTGAAGACGCCGGCGAGATCGGACACTTCCTGCCTTCGGAAGCCAGCCCGCTTCGAGCCATTGGCCAGACTAGCGCCCGCGTTCTGCTGATTCATGGAGAGGCCGATTGGAAAATCCCGTTGCGTTCCAGCCAGCAACTGCACGCCGCCGCACCGAATCGCAGCCGCCTGATCGTCCTTAAGGGAGCGGGCCACGACTCCATCATGCGAGCAGTCCGAAAGACATCGATGGCCAGCATCCTCGCATGGTTCGACACTCCCTCCGAAAACTAGGCGCACGGAAGCCGGGTTCCGTGTGCTGTGCGTTCCACCACGAAGCGGTGCGCCTCTCGCTCGAGCTGGCGGAGCGCAATACGGTTCAGCGTGTCCGCCACTCTTCGATTGCATTGCGCCCGGCTGCCCGACGGCCACATCGCGGTTGCCAAATCGCGTTTGACCCAAATTATGCACCGAATCAGCCTTTTGGTTTGGTGCTTGGTGCATAAAATTGTATGCACCAAGACTGGGCAGATACTTTTGGTCGGCGCTGAGTCGTGAAAACGGGCATTGGATGAAGCTTTTCGGAGACTTAGAGACAGATTCGGGGCGAGCGTCCGCACACTTCTACGCGGTCCCACTGAAAGGGGGGTGCGTGCGGCGGCGTCCACTTCAAAGAGCAAAGGATTCAAAAACAGGGCCGGGTCAGCTGAAGACCCGTGCGGTGAGCGGGGCGGCA
>VFZK01000444.1 GCA_016871215.1 Acidimicrobiia bacterium
CGCAAAGTAAACTCGAAACTGCCTATTACAAAGCTGATGCTTCCATCCGCAACATCATTGAACTTCTGGAGGCCGCCTGAACTTTGTTGAACTGTTTTTGTTGATGATTAAAGAGGTAAGAATCTAAAGCAGAGCACTTGGCTATGAAGCGGGAGACAAGCAGGAGCTGCCCCAGTCGCCAGAATCGGGGCAGCGCGAGGTCGACCGTGGCCAACCGGCTCAGCGTGGCACCAAGAACCCTACGTGAATACGGGTTCAGCCAGCTTTGACAGCATCGTCGCGGAGGCTTTCTCCACATCCGCATGGAGCGAGTTGCCGTGGGCGTCCATAGTGACGATGGCGGGGAAATCCTTCACTCTCAGGTGCCACATCGCTTCTGGAATGCCAAATTCCAGGAAGTGAACTCCTAAAACCTCCTCGATGCATCGCGAGTAGTACTGGGCTGCACCCCCGATGGCGTTGAGATAGACGGCGCCCGATTCTTTCATCCCCGCCAACGTTTTTGCCCCCATTCCGCCTTTGCCCACAATCGCACGCACTCCATAGCGTCTGATGATGTCGGCCTGGTAGGGTTCTTCTCGAATGCTGGTCGTTGGCCCTGCGGCCATGATCCGATACTGGCCGTTGTTCTTGAGGACAACTGGACCGCAATGGTAGAGGATGTTGCCCTGCAGGCTGACGGGAGGCTCGTGCTTCATCAAGTGGGCATGAACTGCATCTCGCCCGGTGTACACTTCACCACTCACCAGGACAACATCGCCAACCTTCAAGCTGCGCACCTGCTCTTCGCCGATTGGAGCCTGAAGGCGAACTTCCCTTCCCGTTCGCGGAAAGCCGCCGTCGCCGCCCATCGGGATGGATGGTTTGTCGCGGTAAAGCCAGCGCTTGATCGCGCCCGTGCCGGCATCCAACACCACACCGAGCCGGCGGAATGCCCAGCAGTCGTATGCCACCGACACAAAGAAGCTGGCGGGCAGCCGGTTCAGAATACCAATCTTGCAACCGATGAGGGTCACTCCCCCGCCGAAACCCATCGTTCCGATCCCGAGGGTGTTGGCGGCTGTCATGATGTAGTTTTCCAGCTTGGCGAGTTCGGGGTTGGTGTTGACGTCGTCCAAGGTTCGGAACAGCTGCTCTTTGGCGTGCGTGTACCCCGAGGTGCGATCGCCGCCGATGCAGACTCCGATCGCCCCGGCGCTGCAGCCCTGGCCTTGGGCTTGCCAGATTGCGTGCAGAATGCACTTACGGACGCCATCCAGCGTCCGGTCGGCGCGGCCGAGCTGTGGCAAGTCGCAGGGCACAGAATACTGGATGTTCTTGTTCTCGCACCCTCCACCTTTCAGCAGCAGTTTGACTTCGATTTCCTGGTGGTTCTCCCACTGGTCGAAATGCAGGATGGGAGTGCCGGGTCCGAGGTTGTCGCCACTATTCTCGCCGGTGAGAGAATCCACCGAGTTCGGCCGCAATTTGCCCCGGCGAGTGGTCTCGGCAACGGCAGCGCGAATGGCCGCCTTCATGGCAAGCTGATTGGCACCTACGGGGGTTTTGATTTCGAACGTGGGCATGCCCGTGTCTTGGCAGATCGGGCCGTGGTCGTCGCTGGCCATGTCGATGTTCGTGGCAATCACGGCGAGAGCTTGGGATGACTTCGTGTTCGGCTGTTCGCTAGCCATAGCGGCAGCCATCGCCTGGCGCACGTCCGGGGGTAGATTCGTAGAAGTCTGCGTGATAAGTTCTTCGATGCTCTGCTGAAAATTGTGCATACGATCTCCTTAAGTCCTGCGCTGGAGGCATCTTAACACTCGAATTAATCAGTTGAAAGGCTGCAGTTCCTAGTATAAGGTAGCCGGACTTTTTGGGCTGGCTTCCTCCCGGTCACGTTTCCCGGAAACGATCGAATGGCAAAACAGTGTCCTTCTTGTCAGCAGCTTCTGGATGAAACGGCGCGGTTCTGCCCTATCTGTGGAGCCTCGGTCGAAGCAGTGCATTCTCTGGACGCGCCCGTGGAGTTGCCGGAAAGCCGGCTGCCACCTCCGCTTTTGCCCGATACCCCGTTGCCGGGAACAAGACCGCAGGACGGGAGGTTTCAACCTCCCCCGCTTCCCCATGGCCCGCCCGCTCTCCTGAAACCTGCGTTCCTAGGAGGCATTGCCATCGGGGTGCTTTCGGCGCTCCCGCTGGTCAATTGCTGCTGTCTGCTCTGGCTGGGCGGTGGGGGGCTTCTAGCCGTCTACCTGTTGCGTCAAGAATACATGGGTGAGATTGCCGCTGGACTGGGCGCCAAAGTTGCCTTTTTCGCCGGAATGATTGGAGCGCTCTTCTGGCAGGTCCTGGAACTTCCCATTACCTACCTCACAAGCTCTCAACGTTCCGCCCATATCGAGCAGTTCCTCCACAACCAAAATTTTCCTGCCGAAACGCTGCAGATCATTGAGAAGGTGCTCTCACTTCTGGCCGACCCCTTCAATCCCTTTGTGCTGTTGATCGGTTTGATGTTCAAGACAATCGCTTGCGGAGTCCTCACCACCATCGGCGGCATCTTGGGCGCGGCTTTCTGGGGAAAACCGAAACAGGGGTAAAGTGCCATGGCTCTGCCCGGTCAATTCGTGAGTGGCGCAGCGGCTGGGATGCTGCGCGGGTTGTCGACCGTGCCACTCACGCGGCGAACCGCGTCATGTGTTCGTCCCCCAAGAGAATCGCCCTCAGACTTTCGATCACCGTTCGCTCAGGTGGCGGCGCGCTATCCTGGCCCACTGGCTTGAGCTGTCCAGCTTCAAATAACCTTCCCAGTGGCGCTTGGCCTCTTTCCACTGCCCAAGCTTTTCATGGCATAGGGCCAAGTTGAAGTGCGCGTCGGCGTAGCCAGGATTCACCTCAAGCGCCGTTTGCAGGCTCTTGACAGCGTCATCCAGTTTTCCCTGCTCTTCCTGCAGGTCGGCGAGGTTGTACCAGGTGGATGCCATCGTGGCGTCCCGCTGGGCTGCCTCTCGATAAGCCGCCGCCGCCGCATCTAGCTCTCCGAGCATTCTGAGCGTATTGCCCAAATTAAACCACGCGGCTGGGAATTGTGGCTCGACCGCGATGGCGCGCCGATAGGCGTCAGCAGCCTCGTCATACTTTTCCGCTTCTTCACACGACTGGCCATAGTCGAACCAGTCGTCGACAGAGGACGTCGTTCGCAACGGGACTACGGGCGCCTCGGGCCTCGGCTCCCGGTCGAAATCGAGGATCATCTGGCCATCGGTCGCCATCCGGAAGCCCCCCAGATCCACTTGAAGTGCCCGTCGATTCTCCACCACAATCTTCAGTTGAGCCAGAGGTCGATCGACCGCAGGCAACACCGATGCCAGGCTCTGCAAGCTCCGCGCAATGGTCTCAGGCCGGACGCCGCGTTCGACGAGTTCCGAGATTGTTCGGAGCGAAACCAAGTCTTGGAAGTCGTAGCGCCCTTGCTCGGAACGGACGAGCCCAAACTGTTCCCACCGTTCCAAAGCCTCTGGCGAAAGCCTCAGCCGCCTGCAAACTTCAGCTGCATCATGGGTCTTGCGAAAATGGGGCTCATGTCGGTGCTTGCGGCCCAATAGCTCGAGAAATGCCTCTTCCGACAAGATGCGAATGTCGTGGCCGCGCCGGCGGAGCTCTTCAGCGCGCTTCAGCTTGCCGCCGACTCTCCCGTCCGGCAGCAATGGCCAGCCGTCCATACCGACAATGAGCAGCGAGGTCTTTCTGGAGACGCTGGGGGTGGGTTCTCCGCCGGCGTCCCGCACCAAGCCAAAAGCCTCTTCACGGCTCATGGAGGCCAGCTTTCCGGTGAAGCTGACGGTGGCGTGCTTCAGTGACAGAGGTTCCATGACGGCCAGACTGACAACCTGGGGCCGGATCTGCGAAAACTGAGGGGAATGCCCGTCGAGGCAGGAGGCCTCAAGCGTTGGTGTGAATTCAGCAATTAAGCGTTCTTGACCCACTAGTGTCCAGCTGTTCGAGCCTACAGTGTCTGCAAGTTGTTCATGTCAGTTCAGTAACGGGAGTTTTTGGTAGTGACCGATTTCAATTTTCTTCACTCTTAGGAAGATCCACCCGGGAGTCAGTTTTGTCACAGTGAACGGCAACTTAGCGTTTCGAGAAATCCCTGGGAAGGCGGCGACACTCCCTCGCCTTCTATGTCATTCGGTCCCGAGACAAGCTGCAGTTCCGCCGGATCTACTCGCATCCGATCG
>VFZK01000445.1 GCA_016871215.1 Acidimicrobiia bacterium
TTTGCAAACCGCCTATCCTAGGGCACTCCCGCTTTCCTTTCAATCCCTCCGTTCCGGTTCAGTCGCTATAAGCCCGTTCGGCGCATAATCTGGGAAGAAAGACATTGATCGTTGCGAACGAGGGCGTAGTTGCGAACCGCGGCACTTAGTTAGTTAGCGATCTTTTAAAGTCAACTGGTCCGGATCTGCTGAAAAAGCTGTCCCCAAGTCCGTCTCAAGCCCCTTTACTTCAGCTTTCGAAAAGTGGAAAAGAGAAAGGAGGTCACGAGTGTTCTCTTGCACTGGCCTGCTGGTTGGCCCCTCTTCCGAAAACAGATCCAAAGTGAGCCGATGGAGCTTCTGGGCATCTGCAAAGAGACGTAATGTCTGATCAGGCCAACCATGATCTTGAAGGGTCTGAGACTCCGACGATTCAGCCTTCTCTGCCATCTCAACCGGCGGGTTCGGTTCGAGAATCGAAATGAGAATAGGACCTAATGACGACCTCAAATTTTCGACCCGCGCATTGAGAGATCGAACATGGTCCTGCATCATTGCCTTAAGCAGCCCACGCGAGGTTAATCGAATGCCATCGGTTGCCGCGGGGTTCCCTATCGTCAGGTGGCCATACCGTTCCGCTAGCCGGCGCAGCGCCCAGGCCTCTGAGAGAGCCGCAGTGGCTGAGGAATAGCACTCGTTAGCCAATTGAGTCATTTCCTCTTGGAGGATCGCTGGCACGGTCCTAGCTTCCTTCAGCTCTGGCACGGCCGAGGGGCGCAACTGGGTTAAATAGCGTTCCAGGTAGTCATGGATTGCCGCTTTGGCAGGCCGAGAATTGTGGGGCGGTTCACCTTTGGAAAATGAGGAAGGGCTCGTCTCTACAATCACCGCTTGGCTGCGTCCCTCCGAGGTGGAGTGCGCGGCTTCCTGGATGGTTCGGATCTCGACCCTGACGAAACGCACGTTTTGCAGGGCGAGCAGCAGTTCCTGTTTGCGCTCGGCTGTTTCGGCAATCCCTCGAACGATGAGCCTTTGCGAACCATCACGAGCCACCTCAATGGTTTCTCCTAGACAGGCCTTCGCCTCGTGAAGAGCATAGTGCGCCTCAATTTCGGCCGCCAACAGTTCTGCCTCGCCCGGTTCTAGGCGCGAATGCGGCGGCCGAGCCGATTTCAGGGACAGATGTGGCAAATCGCGGGACTGAGGACTTTCGGTAAAGATTGGGGGAGGAAGGGTGTTCAGAGCCACTACCGCGAAGCCGACCTCAGCCAACTCGTAATCGTGGATACCCTTAGCCTCTTGGACCCGCAGTCGCTGCTCTACCGAGTGCCAGTCGCGGGTTCGAACGACGAGTTCTCCTTCGACAATCGAGTTCAAGGGGAATGGGCCGGCGCCAGCTGTGATTACGCCCAGAGCTTTCTCACCGGTTCCCGATTCTGTCTCAATGACTCGCTCGCTCTTTCGCTGAATCGATTTCCTCCACGCCTCATAGGCTGCTGCGGAAAGCGGGCTTCGCCAATCCATTTTATTCGTCTGGAAGATTTGCTCCAGTCGCTTCAGTAGTGACGGCATGGAATCCTCGTCGTAAGCGGGCTTCCGCACCGTTGCACCTGCCGGTGCAGAGTAGATAAAGCGGGAACCCGTGGCATCTTCTACCCGCTGCCCGAACCGATCACCGCTGGTATCGTTCCAAATTTCCCAAGTGACCATGCTGTCCCGCTGAGGCCCCGGACCTTTCTTGCGCACTTGAAGTTTCTGGTAAACCACAGCTTGAGGCACTGCATGAATCTCCTCATTCCGAGCTTCTACCGCTTGTTGAAGCAATCGGTGGGCGGAAACGGTCGAGACTTGATAGAACCGGAGCCCGAGAAAAGCGGTGAAGAGTGCGATCAGAATTCCCATGGCCAACCGGAGATGCCGCGATGCTGTGGAGAGAGTCCACATCAAGGGAGCACGGCACCTCGAAAGCACTGTGGGTCGCCTGCATTCCCGCATGACCCGCTCCAGCTGTCCAGGGAAAGATCGCCATCCCATGGGAGGAGCCGGCACGTTGGGGGTGATGACTCGGTCAAAATAGTCTACAAAAGACAGGACGGTCTGCTGAATCCTTTCCGCCTTGGCACGGCAACTCCAGCACTGTTCCAAGTGGGAGGCGATATCGGTCGTCTTTCGAGAAGTGAGCCCGCCGTCCACGTATGTGAGCAGCTCGTCTTCGGAGGGATGCCAGTCTTTTTCAAACCACCCAGAAAGCAGAGATTTAAGCATGAGTCTCTTCCATTAGCCTCCGAATGCCGCGCCGCAACGACTGAGCAACGTTTGCCACACTAACACCCAAAATCTCGGCGATCTGTTCGTATTTGAAACCGTCAGCCCTAAGCGTCAAGCATTCCCGCTGAATGCCCGAGAGCTTCCTCAATGCAGTCTGAAGCCTCTGAAAATGCTCCTGGAGCAGAATCGATTGTTCCGGGTTCGGATGCGGATCGGGACGGAATTGACACAGTTCATCCCAAGAAGACGGTTGCAGAGGAGCGAGATACTTCCTGCTCAACCTCTGGTCGATGGCAAGATTATGAGCCACTCGAAAGACCCAGGTTCGCGGATGGGCGATCGCCTGACCTTCTTGAAGGCACTGACACAGTCTCAGGAACGCTTCTTGGGTGACTTCTTCCGCTTCAGGAGGATTTCCTGTCAGAACGACCAAGTAGCGGTAGACCGAAGGTCGCAGCCGTTCAAAGAGCTCAGCTACTTTCTGGTCATTGGTCAAAGTCCCCTGCTTCAGTCGAAACCATTCCGAATCGATCGCGATGTGTGGGCCTGCTCTCAAGCTCGTGCCATCTGACGACATGCCCACTATGCTCTTCTCCCAAGAGAGTCCCACTGAAGGTTCAAAATGACATATGCTTAAATAGACGATTGAGCCTGCATTTTATGACACCTCGGGAAAGATTTCTTGCGGATACAGCTTGAACAGGCTTCGACAGCCAGTCGCGGCAAGTCTTACCCGCTCGATCCCCCTCTTCACGGGCGAGCCTTTCGACGAACCGACTACAAGGTTCGTGGAGAGGGGAACAAAGACAGGGTGCACTCACCCAGGGTCGAACAAGCCGCCTCCTGTGTGGCTCGGGTATGGCCCTCATCGCCGGAACCACGATGAAGGTCCTGGAACTGGTGGCCGAAACCACGGCCTATGGCTGGAGCCCGGAGGAACTGCATTTTCAGCATCCCTACCTATCTCTGGGCCAGATTCATTCGGCGCTGGCCTACTACTGGGACCATGCACAACAGCTCAATGAGGAACTCAAGCACGATTTGCGGGAAGTCGAAAAACTCCGCCAGGCCAGCAGCCCCTCAACCTTGGTGACCCGTTTGAAGGCTCAAGGGCTGCTCTAATGCCCGTTGCCCTCTACCTGGACGTTCACATCCCGAGAGCCATCCCGCTGGGCCTGCGAGTGCGTCAAGTTGACGTGCTCACGGCCCAGGGAGGACAGCGCGGAGCAGCTCTCCGACCCGCAACTGCTCGACCGGGACACCACTTTGGGACGAGTCTTATTCAGCTTTGACCGGCACTTTCTGATTGAGGCGGTGCGCCGGCAACAGCAAGGCATTGCCTTTTCTCACCTCACCTATGCCCACCCGCTTCAGGTTTCCATCGGTGCCTGCATTCAGGATCTGGAAACGATCGCCAAGGCCGCCAGCCCCGAAGAGATGGCCAACCGGGTTCAGTTTCTACCGCTTTAAATCCCTCGCTGCCGATTCTCAACCCCACTTCTTCTTTTTAGCTGCTGACACCTTCTGTGCGGATCCCTGGCCTTTCATTCATCGATCGCGGCGCACTCGGCGGCGCCAGGACCAGGGTCAAGCTTTCAGCGAGTCCGCGACGAGCGCCTGGCCGAAGCTTGAGGCTGACGGTCTCGCCCGAAATGGCATCGGTCATCGAGCTGATCTGTCCGTTGTTCTGCGTGGCCGGGTAGCTGTAGGCCAGGTTCACCTGCTCATTGGCCAGGTTGAGCGGATAGTTCGCCGTGAGGTTGGTCAGTTGTTGCCGGTTGTTGTACGTCCGGTCGTTGCTCCCAAACCGGCCAGTGAGAACAAAGCTGCCGGTACCGGATCCTCCGTCGTTAACGGGGCTTTCGGCGGGCATTTCTGTACCCGTTCATAGCGAAAGAACCTTTAGAGTCCCGCCCGCGCTGTGGCTCGCCTTCGCGGGGGCAGGCTTTT
>VFZK01000446.1 GCA_016871215.1 Acidimicrobiia bacterium
AGCTGTTCGAGCAACCGGACTTCTTCAGGGGTCAGGACTAACTTGGGTCGAGTCGATTGTCTAGCCATGCCTCTAGCATAGCAGAGAATTGATTATATAGATACTATTCAATGAAACGATATACTAGGCCATGGAAGAACGCGACTTCTTTACCGAAAAGGACGAACTGAAGCCGGCCAGCCTGAATTGTCCGTTTTGCCGGCAGACAGAGAACTACGAGGTCCGTTGGCGCCGCCGAACGAAGAAGGCTTCGCTCCCCTCTCATGCCAGCCAGGAAGACCGGATGAAGTTCGCCAAGGCACGGTCTTACTTGGTTCGCATCGACGACACCATCAGCTGCAAGAACCAACGCTGTCGCAGGCGCTTCGAGATTACTTCCCTCCAAACGGTGGCTTTTCTATAGAGAATGGCTCGCGGGCACTGTGCCAGCGGGTCTGACCTGCGCGGCGAGAGCCCAAGCTGCATTTCGGCTTGCGCGGCTGCAGCCGGGACGGCGCCGGATTCCTCGCAACCGTTAGCTTGCTTCCACGAGCCGGCCTTTGAGACAAGTTCATAGAGAAACTCGGGTCCGCCGAGGCAGTTCCACTTGGACCGTGTTGACCGAGCCCTGGAGGTGAACTCTCTCGCCGGACTCCATCCCCTGTTACGGAAATCGTTTTCAACGAAGTCTTTGCCAGGGCAGTATTAGCTTATGACGAGTCGTCTTGCTGCGGAGAAATCCTTGTGGCTCCTACCTCTAATGGGGGCATCCTGATGGTCGATGACGCCCGCCTAGGCTCCGGCGCCCACACAGGGGACGATCCGACGGCTCGCTGGCTTCAGGCCGCAAAAGCAGGAGACGCTTCGGCCTTCGAGCAGATCATGATCCTTCACCAGAGACAGGTTCTGAGCACAAGTCTTCGGCTGCTGGGCGACGTGAAGGATGCGCAAGATGCCGCGCAGGAAGTTTTCCTGCGGCTGTACAAGTATTTGAATCGCTTTCAAGACGGGCGTCAATTTCCGCCCTGGTTGTACCGCATTACCGTCAACGTTTGCCGCGACCTTCAACGGAGACGGCAGAAGACAACGATGCTCTCGTTCGAAGATCTTCGGGAAACGGGCGAAGCGATCGAGCCAGCCAGTGCAACCGACCTTGAAGCCGAATTCAGCCTGGCGGAGAAGCGCAGCTTCGTGAAGGAAGCCCTGAGGCGTCTACCCGCGAAGGAACGGGCGGCTGTTGTTCTAAGGGATATTGAGGGGCTTTCCACCCGCGAAGTCGCCGGCATCTTGGGTTCGTCGGAAATAACGGTTCGTTCACAAGTGAGCAGTGCCCGCCTGAAGATGAAGCTGTTTCTCGAGCGCCGTTTGAAGGCGAAGAAGCGATTATGAACTGCGACTCCATTCAGAAACTGATCGCGCTGTACTCGGAAGGGGACCTTGGTGCCGCTCAAGCAACAACGGTCGAGACGCACCTGCTGTCTTGCGCTGCCTGCCAGAGTTTTTTGAATGAGCTTGAAGCCAGCCAGGCGATGGTGAAAGCATTGGCTGCCGAGACTCTCGACCCAGCCAGCTTCGACCGTGTGCGGCAGCGTGTGATGGAAGAGGTGAGTCGGGCCCAGGTGGCCCACACGCCCTGGTGGCGGCTGCCGCATTCGGTCTTGGCTGGCTGGAGTCCGGCCTGGGCGGTGGGGCTTGCTCTGGTACTCGGGCTGGGATTTCTCCTGCCGTGGCGGTTCTGGCGCGAGCCAGCCGCGCCAGAACCGCGCGAGCATGCCGTGGCTTCTGGATCTCCCACGCATCAGCAAGTCGCAGCATCTCCCACACCCGTTTCATCAGCAGAAGCGGTCCAGAAGCCGGAGTTGCGGCAGCTCGCTCTGCGCCGCAAGGTTCTGCCGCGGCACCGCCTGGCGTTGGCCGCGCAGGGAGAGCCGGAGTCGATTGCGGCCGAAACTGAACAACCTGTCGAGCAGGGCGCGGTTTTGGGTGTAGAAACAACACCACCGGCAGACATCGTCGCTGAACCGCTGCCACCCCTCCTGATCAAGCTGATGACAGACGACCCGAACATCGTGATCGTCTGGTTGGTAGACCTGGAGACTCAAGAAAAGTAGTGAACCGAATGGAGGGCGCCATGACTGTCAACCGTTGGCCGGAGAAGTGGGCTCCAGCTTTCGCCACCATCTGCCCGCTCTGGCAGGGCGAAAAGAGCCCGACCGTCGCACTTCAAAAGCCGAGGTGGAGCCGGCATCGCCGGCCAGGGGGGTCGCAACCTCATCGGCTGCGAAGGAACGCAAGAGCCGTTTCGCAACTCTGGGTCGCATTCCTGTGGGTTTCTGTGTTCGCCGTGCCCTCGGTAGCCTTCGCCCAAGCGAAGAGCCCCAATAGGCCAACCGTGCCAGTCCAATCCGTCAAGGCCCAAGTCTCTAAGGAGCGACCGCAGGATGACCAAAGAGTCTTTGTAATCAAGCATGCCGACGTAGAGGTCATAGCGCGAGCGCTCCAGATCTTTGGTGTTCGAATACAGCCCAACCGCGATCTTCGAGTCATCGGCGTCAGCGCGCCACCCGCCCTGATGCCCGCCATTGAAGACGCCATCCGCCGATTCGATGTACCATCACCGCCGCCGAAAAACGTCGAGCTGACGGCCTATCTCATGATCGCCTCAGATCGCGAAGCTGACGCAGGCCCTCTGCCCACCGAACTGGACCCCGTGGTCAAGCAGTTGAAGGCGAACTTCGTTTTGAAGGCTTTCCGATTGCTCGACACGCTCGTTGTCCGAAGCCGGGACAGAACCGGCGGGAAGGTTACAGGCGTGGCTCGAGCGAATCCGCAAGATCGTCAGCCGTTGGAATACGACTTCGCCTATGAATCCGCGACTGTTCAGCCCGGCGAACCGCCTCGCTCGATTCGGCTGGACGGACTCAAGCTTTACGGGAAGATCGCGGTTGAGGGCTACTCGCCTGGGTTTGCAGGTTTCAGCGCGGCCATCGATGTTCGCGAAGGCCAGAAGGTAGTTGTGGGTAAGACCGCTGTCGGCGAAGCGAATTCAGCATTGATTGTCGTGATTTCCGCCAAGGTCCTCGACTGATCGAACATGGCCATTCCCAAAGCTCTCACCATCGCTGGCTCAGACTCAGGCGGCGGCGCTGGCGTTCAAGCCGATTTGAAGACGTTCGCCGCGTTCGGAGTCTACGGCTGTTGCGTCATCACAGCAGTCACGGCACAGAATACGCAAGGGGTGTCGGCCATCGAAACGGTCTCGCCTGCCATGGTCCGAAAGCAGCTCGAGTCGGTCCTCTCGGACATCCGGCCCGAGGCCATGAAGACAGGGATGTTGGCTAACGCCGACATCATTCAGGCTATCGCATCGTCGCTTCGAGCGGCGCCGCGAATCCCCCTGGTGTTGGATCCTGTCATGCGATCCAAAAGCGGCGCTGCCTTGCTGTCTCCGGATGCTGTGGCAGCGCTCAAAGAACTGCTGATACCACTCGCTGATCTGGTGACTCCGAATGTCCCAGAGGCCGAAGCGCTGACCGGCACCGGCCTGAGCAGCGATGAGGATTTCGAGGCTGCGGCCCGCCAGCTTCACGCCATGGGCGCCCGAGCCGTTCTGCTTAAGGGAGGCCACCGGCCAAGAGTTCCAGCTGATCGCGACACGGCGCCTGGTGAAGTCATCGATCTCTTGTACGACGGTCAGGAGTTCCACCCGATCCGCGGGCGTTGGGTCAACACGCCGCACACACACGGCACAGGCTGCACCTTGGCTTCTGCGATCGCTGCCGGCCTCGCGCAAGGGCTGGAACTGTATCCCGCCGTTGTGAAGGCCCGCGCCTACCTAGCCAAGGCTCTGGAAGCCGCATTTGCCATCGGGCATGGAATCGGCCCCGTACATCACTTTCACGCCTGGTGGGCTCCGCGCGACTGATGTGAGACGTCCTTACGAATGGGTCCTCGCCAGTCCTTGTCCTCATCCGACAAGGCGAAATCGGGCGACAAGCCACAAGAAAAAATCTTGCGCGCCTCCAGCCGTCCTGTGATACTTGCGCTTAAGTTCGCTGTGCTTGCCCCCTGAGGTGAGACAAACAGTTACCCAAATTATGCACCGAATCAGCCTTTTGGTTTGGTGCTTGGTGCATAAAATTGTATGCACCAAGACTGGGCAGATACTTTTGGTCGGCGCTGAGTCGTGAAAACGGGCATTGGATGAAGCTTTTC
>VFZK01000447.1 GCA_016871215.1 Acidimicrobiia bacterium
GTGGATGACAATGCGGTCAAAGCAGTGGTATACAAACACCAGCAGGCTGCCAAACAGCTTTGCGAACAATTCCATCGGTCGTCTCCTTTGATCCTGCCTCGATAACAAGATCATCGTACAGCCGACCAATGGAATCAAAATTTCAAATATGTTTGGCTAGTTCTCCTACGGCAGATCAGCGCTCGCAGGGCAAACCTGCCGTTCTGTTGTTCGACGCTTATACAACCATCTTCCGCGGATCTCGCTACCGGGCTGGGGGTTTCCAAAAGGTTAGGGCTTCAAGATCGAGGGCCTCCACGGCTAAATAAGGCATCTTGCTGACGAGTTGAGCATGCTTCTAAGAAAATGACCAGGTAACTCCTTTGATTCCATGAAGCCAACTCGTAGGGTGCGTTCGCTTCTTGAACGCACCACAACCTGGTCCGATTCCTATCGAGGGTGCGTCGGAAAGCGCGACGCACGCTGCAGTTTCTTTCTCACTTCACACCGCTCATGCCTGCAGTGTTGGGTACTCCTCTAATTTCAACTCCTGGAAGCACTCGAGTTGATCTATGCCATCCGGCAGCGACGACAGCAAGCCAACGACTGGAGGACAGGGCCGTGTTCCCCGGCAATCGCCAGTTCGACCTCTTCGAGTGTCGACTGCGATTGATCTATGAAGACCCAACCCTTGTACGCAAGCTCTGGCGCGCCCTTGCCCGCCATACTTGGTTTCGTCGTCGAACGCGATCTGCTCGAGGTCACGTTTCCTTCCAGGTGGCTACTGACTCGGCTCACGCGGCTCTTCAGTAGCTCAACCATCAGGGAGGGCTCACGACATTGACGCGACTCTGTTTGCCTCTCAAAAGCCGCAGAGGACTGCCGCACTCGAAGTCGCTTCGCGAACTAGTGGGGCATGCTCTCTTGCAGTGCGCCAGTCCTCTGGGGCTCTGACTGGGAGAATTGGACCGAGGATCATCGCATGAGTCGGTGAACCGGCAGTTTCGTCACTTTGCGGTGCGACTCTCAGGAGAAAGAAGCAATTGGATGGGCCGTTTGGAACCTGGTAGCGGGGGGCGGATTCGAACCGCCGACCTAAGGATTATGAGACCTTCGCTCTAACCACCTGAGCTACCCCGCCACAGTTTGGGTCGAGCGAGTATAGCATAGGCCACTGGAAGCGAATTAGACCCGCGGGTCCGAACAGCACGAACTAGAGTCTGCAGGCGAGCTGCGCTCAGAGTCGGAATACTGAATCGTCCAGTGCCGGAAGAGTGTGGCCCACTCGCCGGAAGGGCTGGTTCAGGGTTTTTGCAAGTTCGTGGCCTGCCTCCCGATTGGCCTTCCTGCGAATACAAAGGAAGCAGCGACTCACGCTCGATGCGGCTTGTGGTCAACCGGCCTGTACGGCAACTTGCGCTTCTTGAGGCAGCACGTCTGCGAAAATGAATCCGTCTCTTTCCACCACTTCGCCAACCTGAACTTGCAGCTCTCTGGAAAACACGGGAGCTGCATAGACGAAGGAGTGAAACTCGCCGTTCTCGCCGCAGGGGTCGGTGCCAGAAGGCAGCTCGTCGAGGAACTGTCTGTCGAACTCGCGACCCGCCAAGGCAGGCAGCAGGCGTTTCGGATCCACGCAGGTAATCTTGGCGCGCACTCCTTCGCCAATCATGTTCCGCGCCAAAAGTGAGGTATCCAGATTCCAAAGCGGAAACAGCGGCTCCAGCCCGGTATCACGAAGCTGCCGTTCCCGGTAGTCGCGAACGTCCTGGAGAAACAGGTCGCCGAAGGCCACGGCGTCGATTCTGTCCTGGCGTGCTCGGGCGCAGGCGGCCGCCATGATGCTCTCGTAGCGTTCGTTCGAGCAAGGCCACGGGATTGGAATCGTCCGCAGGGGCAAACCGGCAGCGCTGGCCTGGGCCTCCAACAGTTCGCGGCGCACAGCGTGCATCGCCACGCGATCGAAGGCCTCATTCACGGTGGTCAACAGCCCAACCACTTCCACGCCCGGATTCGCTCGCAGGATGTGGAGTGACCAGGCACTGTCTTTGCCGCTGCTCCAGGACAGCAGCACTCGCTTCATGCTTCACCTCTTGACGTTTGGGTCCCACATCGATTCCGATGCGTTCATGACCTGGCTTGCCCAGCGGCTCCAGACGAAAAATGCATCGCTCAAGCGGTTCAAATACCGAAGGGCCTCGGCGGGCACGGACTCCTTTTTGGCCAGAGCGACACAGAGGCGCTCGGCACGGCGGCAAATCGTCCGGCACACATGCAGCTCCACGTTTAGCCGGCAGCCTCCCGGGAGCACAAAGGAACTCAACGCGGGCAGGTCTTCGTTGGCCGAGTCGATCTCACGTTCCAGCTGGGCAATCTCGGCGTCAGCGATCTGTGGCTGGCTCGGGTGAACATCCTCCGGGAGCGTGGCCAGGATGGATCCGAGATTGAACAGCTCGTGCTGCACTCGGCTGAGGATTCCGACGATCGGTTGCAGCCCAGGATGAACTATTACCGACTCGCGAGCCGTCTGGCAGGCAGCACCGACAAAGGCATTGAGCTCGTCAACGGTACCGTATGCCTCAATGCGGAGCGTATCTTTGGGCACCTTTTGTCCGCCGACAAGCCGCGTCAGGCCGCCATCTCCTTTACGGGTGTAGACGCGATTGATCGAAACTTTCGGCTTGCTGAATCGGTCTGTTGCCATCTCGCGATCCTCCCCGTCGTAACAAGACTTGATGCGCGTTTCGTACCTGCGGCGATCGAATCCGAATTTGCGAGTTCAGTCAGAACCGCCAGGAGGTCACCTTTGCTGGACAACGATCCGCCACGCGCCCTTTGGCTGGCCTACCCCCCACAAACGGACACCCAGCGTCTATCGAGACAGAAACTGAATTGACGGAAGCCGGACGCCCGGTGGCGCGGATTCTGACGCCCTGGCAGTGGCGTGTCAACTCCAAAGGGCGGCTCGGGCGCCGGGGTCCAGTTCAAAGTCTCATTAGTCCTTGAGTTGCGGTCGAGCCATCGCCAGCACGTGAGCTATTGATCTTAGCCAGCTTCCCCGCCCTGCCGACCTCAAAACTGTTTGACATCGGAACAACTCGTAGGCTACTTTCGTGCCGCGTTGGTTTGAGTTCCTCGTTCGCCTCCTGCACGGCTTGCCAATGCCGTTCTGAGCCACTTGGCCATGAAGCCACCTTCTTCTTCCCCCAAGCACGATTGCTATATTGGCATCGACATCGGCGGAGCTTCGATCAAGGCCGGCGTTGTCGATTCGCACGGGAAGATCAGAGCACAGCGCAATCGGGTCATCGCGCACGAAACACTGCCTTTGCTCTCGCAGCACATCGCTGGCATCGTCGGCGAGTTAAAGGAAGCAGACCTGTCACTGGAAGTGCGGGGAGTCGGCATCGGCGTTCCCGCGCTGGTGTCCAAGAGAAAATCTCGCATCTCGATTTCCCCGAGCCTTCCCTATCTGAACGGCGTCGAGTTCAAGTCTCAGATGGAAGGCTTGCTCGGTCTTCCTGTGTCGCTCGAGAACGACGCCAACGTGGCCGCCTACGGTGAAATGACCGCCGGTGCGGCGCGTGAAGCCCAGGATTTCGTCTATGTTTCCATCGGGACTCGCGTCGGGGCCGGCCTGGTCATCAACCGGCGGATTTACCAAGGGGCCGGAGGCTTTGCCGGAGAGCTGGGCCACATCTCAGTCGATCCGGAAGGCAAGAAGTGCTTCTGCGGCAGCTCGGGTTGCCTCGAGCGCTACGTGTCGGCTCCGTCGATCGCGCAGCGGGTCGAAGAAAGGATCGTGCTAAATCCCTCCTCGGCCCTTCAGATCATTACAGACCGGCCCATCAACGCGCAGGATGTCTCAGCGGCGGCCCTGGTCGGCGACAAAATGGCCTGTGTTATCATCGGCGAAGTGGGCCGCTATACAGACGCGTATAATTAAAGGGACATTCTAGATCAACAAAAAGGGCGGAGGTAAGACTGGATCAACACGGGGTGGGATTGGATGTCTCCGAACACGCGCGTCAACGTGGCGGTTAGTTCGGCTTCGGAGGGAAAGTAGCGATTGTGGGTGCCGTTCTGTCGCGTGTATTGCCACAGCCGCTCGGTAGGGTTCAGCTCGGGCGAGTAAGCCGGCAGTTGGTGCACTTCCAGCCAGTGGCGATTCTGCT
>VFZK01000448.1 GCA_016871215.1 Acidimicrobiia bacterium
GGCATGTTCTGGACGGTCCGTGGAGCCAATGCCATCCTCGCCCTCCGCTGTTGCTTACTCAACGGCCGATTCGAGGACTACTGGGCATCCCGCTCGGCTTGAGGCTCAACTTTTATGTCGCACACCCCCAGAAAACTTTTGCGCGGAGTAAGCCTTGATGGTTAAATGACCCGTTCGAATAGGGGCTTTCTGCACAAACGGAGTATCTTCAGCGAGGACTTGTGCCATGCGATTCGGCGTCAACACGTTTCTGTTCGCTTCCCCGTTCACCAACGACGGTACGAAGTGGTTCAAGACATTCAAGTCGTGGGGCTTCGACTCGGTCGAAATCGCCGTCGAGCACGAGTCCCATATCGATCCGTCTTACGTCAAGGAAGAGCTTGACCGCTACGGTCTGGCTTCAGGAACTTTGTGTGGGGCGTTCGGCCCGGGCAGAGATCTGCGCGGGACCTCCGATGAGCAGCAGGCCTGCCTCGACTACGTTCACAAGCTCATCGACATGATGCCAGCGCTCGACGCGTCGGTCCTGGCCGGCCCGCTCTATTCCGCGGTTGGCCGGGCCGGGTTCGTTCCTGAAAAGGAACGAAAAGCGCAATGGAAACTGGTTGTGAAGCATTTGAAAACGGTGTGCAAGTACGCGGAAAAGAAGAACAGAAAAATAGCCCTTGAGCCACTCAACCGGTTCGAGACCGATTTCATCAATACGTGCGATCAGGCGCTTCAGATGATTCAAGACGTTGGCAGTCCCGCGCTCTCAATCCATCTGGACACCTTTCACATGAATATCGAAGAAAAGGACCCGGCGAAAGCCATTCGGAAAGCGGGCAAACTCTTGGGGCACTTTCATGCTTCTGGCAGCGATCGGGGCACACCTGGCAATGACCACGTCGATTGGGCAAGCATCGCGAAAGCTCTCAAAGGCATTCGCTACCACGGAGACGTGGTCATTGAGTCGTTTACGCCCGACGTGCTAGTCATCGCGAAAGCGGCTTCGATCTGGCGCGAAATGGAACCGAACAAGAACGACATCGCGATAAAAGGGCTGAAGTTCTTGAGAAAGGTTCTGGCGTGAGGACCGTGGCTTCGATGCCGGTTCGGTCGGGAATCTGGTAGTGACCTTTTCGAATTCAGTTGCGGCATGAGCAAGGCAGGAACAAGCGAGCGACCCCACATGATCAAACGCACTCTCGTCTGTATCGCGTTTCTGTGTCTCACTGCGAGCGGCTTTGCGCAGGAGTTGGGATTCAGAAGCCTCTTCAACGGAATGGACCTCGCGGGTTGGGAAGGCAACCCGAGATTCTGGTCGGTGAGGGAAGGATCGATCACGGGCCAGACGACGGCCGAGAATCCAGCGCAAGCCAATACGTTTCTGATTTGGAGAAATGGCACCGTTGAGGATTTCGAGCTGCGGCTGTCGTACCGCATTGTCGGCGGGAACTCCGGCATTCAGTACCGCAGCAAAGATTTAGGCAACTGGGTGGTGGCGGGGTACCAGGCCGACTTCGAGGCCGGCAAGACCTACTCTGGCATTGTTTACGAGGAAAAAGGTCGCGGCATCTTAGCGAAGCGTGGAGAAAAAACCGTCGTGGGTGCGGATGGTAAGCCAAAAGTCGTTGGATCGGTAGGCAAGCCAGACGATATTCAAGCGGCCATCAAAAACGAGGATTGGAATGATTACGTCGTCATTGCGCAGGGAAACCATTTGGTTCACAGGATCAACGGACGCGTGACCGCCGAGGCAACGGACGAACATGCCGAAAAGCGGGCCGCCTCGGGCATTCTCGCGCTTCAGTTGCACGCCGGCCCTCCGATGGTTGTGCAGTTCAAGAACATTCAGTTGAAGCGCCTGAAGCCGGAAGGCAAGAAGCGTATGGTGTTGGTTGCAGGCACCCCCAGTCATGCACCTGGAGATCACGAGTTCAACGCCGGTAGCTCACTGCTGAAGCAATGTCTCGACACGCAGCCCCAAGTCCAGGCCAGTCTTTACCTCAATGGCTGGCCTAAGGATCCTTCTGCTTTCGATGCCGCCGACACGGTTCTACTCTATATGGATGGAGGTGCCAACCATCCAGTCATCCAGCAGGACCGCCTTCAGCAGATGGGCCAACTCATGAAACAGGGTGTGGGTCTGGTTTGTGCGCACTATGCAGTCGAGGTGCCTAAAGATCGAGGTGGAGCGGAGTTCCTGCAATGGATTGGGGGTTACTATGAAACCGCATTCTCCACCAACCCGCACTGGGATGCTGACTTCAAGAGCCTGCCCAGACATCCAATCACTCGCGGCGTCTCGCCCTTCAAGATTCAAGATGAGTGGTACTACAACATGCGCTTCCGGCCGGGGATGAAGGGTGTGACGCCGATCCTCATTGCGAAGCCATCCGACGAAGACCGCCAGGGAAAGAGTTCTTCGCCGCGCGGGCCGTATCCGCACATCGTGGCTGACAAGGGCAGGGACGAGATCTTGATGTGGGCTGTCGAACGGCCCGACAAGGGACGAGGTGTGGGCTTCACCGGCGGCCACACGCACAGAAACTGGGCGGATTCGAATTTTCGACGTCTCGTTTTGAATGCGCTCTTCTGGACTGCAAAGCTGGAAGTACCCGCCGAAGGAGTTTCATCCTCGGTTGCGGAGGAGGATCTCAAGAAGAATCTCGACCCAAAGCCGCCAAGGAAGTGAAACGGTCAAGCGGCCACGCCCCGCATAGATCGCAAGCCAGGCACAGCACTAGATCGCGGCTCATGACGCCTCCCAATTCTCACAATCGGCTTTCGACGAGGCTTGGTGGGCTGGAGTTCCTTCCGTAGAATCTCTTTTCTAGGACAGTTCCCTGGGCTCGTCGCCGACAACGATGTCGGGGCGGTGAGTCGAGACTGGCTTTGACGGCGGGTGGATGCTTGGATCCGCTACGGTGCCGGTTTCCTTTGTTTTTCTTGAATGCGCTTCGCCACGGCGGCCCGGACTGAATACAAGCGTTCGGTATCTTCCTCCCACTTCCACCACGAATGCGCCACCTTGGCAGTTTCTTTCTCGGCGAAGACCTCCTCGCCCAAGCCCGCCAGCAAGCTGAAATACGCATGGTCTTCCAACCCATCGCGCAGCGCTTTGAGACGCAGAGAGGTGACAGGGCCGGGAATGCCTGCCTCCGTGCCGGGATACAAGAGGTAACCCTCTCCGTTATAGCGGTTTCGGAAACCTGGATCGGTCCACACATCGCGCTCCGGGTCGCGCCAATGCACCGTAGACCAATATAGAAGCCCTTCCACCTTGTTTCGCCAGTTCAACCAAGGTGGCAAACGGTAGTTGAGCAACGGGAAGTCGATCTGCCAGAACATCCCCGGCTGGCCGCTGATGGTGGCAAAGTCGGGATGATACGGCGGCGCTTTCTGGCACAGGGCCGTGTATGTCCAAAGGCGCTCTCCCCGCTCCCGCGAGCGCGCAGCGCTTTCAGCATCGAAGAACGCGAACAGCGGACACCATATATCCACCGCTCCGCCCAGGTCTCCCCAAGCTGAGTCTTGCGTGTAGGGCTGCTCTGTACATAGAAAGCGGATGGAGGGCTCTGCCGCATGCACCAACTGCGCAAGCGCGCGAACTCGGTCGTAGGCCTCTTTACCATTGGGTTCCGAAACCGGAAAGTAGTAAGTTCCCTGCTCCCAGCCGTTGCTTTTCAGGTAAACGAAGAAGTTGCGCAGATATCGCCCCAGCGATTTGCGCCCTTTGCTAGAGAGCTCGGTCCACGGGAAAGTTGGTATGCGAAACGGCCCGGTGCGATGACGAGCCAGGTAGCGCTTGAGCGCTTCGGGGCTCTTCTTCGTGAAGACAGAACCGTTAGCACTAGTGTCCCAACGTTGAGGCGGCTTGATTCATTAAGAGATTGATCACGAGACGATTACAAACCGGATTAGATTTTTCGATTTGAAATTGTTTCGAGCCCTTCAGAATTTTCTTGAGCAATTTCAGGGATTCCTTCTTGACATCGAACCCAGAAAGTTACAGGCAATGGAGAGTTCAGATTAGCGGGCATACTTCCGTATTTTCACGGAAGGAGATGCTATTTGAACTCCGGCAAATCGATCTTTTCTCAACTGATGGACTTTGTTCCCCGTTACGAGTTCCACAAATGTGTCCAGCGCTACAACGGTCAT
>VFZK01000449.1 GCA_016871215.1 Acidimicrobiia bacterium
AACAATCCCCAGAAAAAGGAGAACGTGTAGGCACCCCGGAGCAAGTCCACCGCATGGATGGGAAGCAGCCTCTGCGCATGAATTGCATACTCTCCCTGAATGGCTCCCGGGAGAGCCAGCCAGACTGAGCCCGGATCAATCTGGGTGATATTCCGGCAGGCGTGGCGTTCAAACCAGCGAACGTCACGATCGTCAGGTCCAAAATTGCCGATTAAGGCATTCGCTAGATCAAGGTCTTGTTCGGTGAGTTCTAAGGCCTGACTAAACCCGTCCAGGACGAATTCCTTGACGCTCCAGGCATGCTGTTTTGCTTTGGCCAAGCTCAGCATCGCGATTCGGAGAATATGCGTATGGTGAGGGTCGCCGCGGTAATAAGCCCCCCAAAACCGCGCCAAGGGATGGCTGCGCTCCTGTTCCGAAAGTGCCTCGGTATCATCCGCCAGAAGCCGGAAGTGTGCGATGGCAATTGGATGTTGCTGCCGCCACGTCTCCAGCATGATGACGGTGGGGAGGTGATCCGCATCAATCCCCATCCAGCCCGCCAAGGCCATTGTGGCGACGAATTGTTCCAAGCTCGTGAACTCGCTTGGGGTCACCTCCTGCAGCGCCCGTCGCAATCGGTTGAGAACGCGGACATTTGAAGGTGATTCCCTGTAGCTCACCAGCCCGGGCCGGCCCATCACTGCGGAAAAGCGCGCCGCGAGGTCGTAATCGTAGTAGGGCTCCGTCCGGGCCAGCAATTCGGTCAGGGGCATACGCGACAGCGCCGCCGTGGCCCCATTCAGCCAAGCAAACCAACTCCAACCGAGCGCGCCCTCAGGCAGGTCTTGGAATTGAAGCAACCGCCCAGCCGCCACCAACCGCTCGACGGCTCCGCAACTCAAGCGGGGTCTACCCTCACAAGGGGCTGCCGATGGCGAACCAACCATTTGCAGGCAGGATTGCCAGAACCGCTCCGCAAGATCAGGGCACCCCCAGAAGCCAGTCGGGCAGAAGGTATTGGTTTGTGCCGGCGGAAATGTTCCAAGCGTTGGTCTTGGACGCAGCGGACACATCAAGTCCAGCGCTTCCCGATCGGAAAGTCCGGAGAGCTTCACGACGACACCTCCACCGCTCGGAGTCGGTTGGAATTCGCTACGAACGCGAAGGTTGGGTCCCAGCGAGCTTTCGCCACTCTGCGCATTAGCTTTCTCAAACCGCTACAATCATGCTTGTTGTATTTCATCAACAGGCGCATCGTTTCTTGGCTCCATCCGATACCCGTTTGAATTTACCTTGGTGCGCGCTCAACTGAGCTCGCACATAACGCAGGCGTTCGGCCGCATTACCTTCCCCGACGACTTCGGGCACTTTATATTTGATCAGCCGGAAAAAGCTCTTGAGCCCATAGTCTTGCATCGGCTGCTGCGAATGAAACCGGTTCTTCCAGCGCCGGGCATAAGGGAGCGCGTTCACGTAAATATCCGCGAGATTGCCCCCGCCGTTCTGTTCAATCTGCCGCAACTCGAACTCAGAGAAACAAATCAGCATGCGGCCTTCAGCTTCGCAGCGGTTACGCAGTTGCAGCATCGCCTCGGCAAACGGCAGGAAGCGTAATCGCCATGCTTGGGCAGCAGATTTGAACGCTTCATCAAAGACCATTTGTTCGAAGCGGGCCTCACACAGCACGCCAGCTAGCACGGGAGGCTGGCCCTTCAACCCTTCGAAATCCAAGTAGAGTGCCCGCTCGACTACTCGGCTTCGCTCCGAAGTCGATGACGGTGATTTCTTCGTCCTTGATGGCGTCTCAACCGCAGCTGGTTTAGTGCTCATTCCTTTTCAGGGTAGGCCTCCTGTCAACTCCCCCCGTGCCCCTGACAGCGGATGGCAGAGGGGTGGTGTTAGGGTGAGTGCAGAATTGAATCGCAAAAAAACACCGCCATGAGCCCCATCCTCGAACGTGTCCAAGAATTCCTCACCGCCCACGAGTTGACCGCCCATCCGCACGGGGACGGCGAGGCGCTGGTGGTGCTTATAACCCTAACCCACTGCCGGTGCAGCGTGATGTTTCATCACGAGCACGGGAGTGACGAGCTGACTTTGTGGGCCTTGCACCCCGCCAATGTGCCGGCTGACCGTCGTTTTGCGGTGGCGGAGTTTCTGATGCGGCTCAACTGGAATCTCCACCGCGGTCAACGATTTCTGCTCGACTGGGGTGATGGCGAGGTGCGATTGCGGCGGTATGTGCCGTTGCAGGGGTTGCCCGAGGTGAAGACCGTCGCCATCTGGTTTCTCTCGGTTTATGTGCTGATCAATAGCTTTCACCCGGCGCTGATGAATGTGATCTATCGGGGCATGCCGCCCGTGCAGGCGTTGGAACAGGGCGAGGCGGACTTCGAGGCATTGATCAAGACGCACAAAGACAATGATCGGAATGAGGTTTGAGCTGGCCAACTCCCAGCGTGAACTTGTCCATCAGGTGAAGGACGCCGTAATTGAGCGCGGCTACGAGGTGCTTGTCCTGACGGGAGCGGCGTTGAACAACCGCCCCGGACTCAAGGGTGGGGTGTGCTCCGAGTTGGTCACTGACCGCGCAATTTCCGACCGCCTCCTTGCGGCGAGCAGCG
Source organism: Acidimicrobiia bacterium (assembly GCA_016871215.1). Taxonomy (GTDB): domain Bacteria; phylum Acidobacteriota; class Terriglobia; order Versatilivoradales; family Versatilivoraceae; genus VFZK01. The sequence goes on from VFZK01000449.1 coordinate 2,607, forward strand.
CAGATCCGGCAAAACCGGCGCAAACTTGCAAAAGTCACGAAGACGATGCTTGCCAACGATCCGTGAAGGCGCAAAATCACAGCCAATGAACCCGGCGCAAAAGCAATTCTCCCTGAACCGCGCAGCGTCAAAAAAGCAATTTCCTATCAGTTCGACCTCAGAAAGTCAGATAGTCGGAAGCCGGATCGGTTTCACACTCATCGAACTCCTGGTGGTGATTGCGATCATCGCCATTCTGGCTTCGATGTTGTTGCCCACGCTGGCTCGCGCAAAAGAGAAAGCGCGTCGCGCGGTTTGCAAGAGCAACCTGCGACAGTTGCACGTGGCGGCCATGCTCTACGCTGCGGACAACCAGGATCGCGTTTTCGACGGCATTCGCGATGATCGCCAATGGCACACCCCGAGTTGGAACACGAAGATGTTCGCCGCGTTGACCAACCTGACCAAAAGTGTCGTGGTGGATTGCCCAAACCTTTATCCTTTCTCGGTGCCGGGCGTCACGGATGATCCCGATGGACGCTATCAAACGGGTGTCGGCTTTTACATCGGCTACAATTATCTCGGTGGCTTGACTAACGTGCCCGCGTCGGCTGGTTGGCAATCACCAGTCAAGACGACCGAAGATCCAAGTCTGCTGTTGTTCTGCGACGCGAATAATCGCTCTTTTGGCGGCGGGCAGTATGGTCTCCTCGTACCCCATCGGGCCGGCGGAGCGTTGCGACAGGGCCGCTACCCGATTGTCACGTTACCACAAATGATTACGCCCCAGCAGGCGGGCGCGCAAGGCGGGCAAGTTGGCCAACTGGACGGTTCAGTACAATGGCGACCGATTTCACAGATGACCGAGCACTTGAATTACCAGTTCGATAACCAGCACCGCGGGACGTGGTAGTGACTCGCCTCTTCACTTTGATTTCCATTGGTGTGAGAGTAAAATCACCTGTAATTATGAAAATCCGCAAAGCCCGCCTGAGCCGCGCAGCGTCAAAAAGCAATTTCCAATCAGTTTACGAGGTAGGTTTCACTCGTGAGCTTCAGGGCATGAAGATTTCCCATTCATCCGCCCTGCTGGCAAATGCGGCATCTGGCCTGACCACCTGATCTGTTTTCGCTCAGTCACTCCTCGCGGATGCAAAGCGGCCTTCGCCCGCCTTCCAAATATGTGTCAGCCCCGGCTATTGGAGAATTCAGAGGTTGCGCATTCCTCCTTGATTGGCGAGTCTCGCCGCCAAGCCGAGGAAGCCCGCATCACCTGCGCCATCGTGGACGCCGCCGCCCGCGTGCGCGACCTGAACTTCAAATACCTGGCCGAAGGCGAGGGCGCGACCGTCACCGCCCGCTTCGGCAAAGACGGCATCACCATCTGCGACCCGAACCGCGCGAGCGAAGGCGCGGACAAGGTGTTCCAGTGCATCTACGACGAGGCCATCTGACCCGCCGTCCGTTGCGATATCCAGTATCGAAAACTGACTCCTTTAGGATCTCCAACCGTTTCTCCCAGCGAGCAGGGCTCTT
>VFZK01000450.1 GCA_016871215.1 Acidimicrobiia bacterium
AGGCCACCTGCAAGAGCCTGTTCGAAGTGCGTATGAAGCGCTGCGGCGCACGGTGGAAGGAGGCAACGGGACAGCACATTGTGCAGCTGCGAGCCCTTGCCTTAAGTGACCGCTGGGGACCCGCCATCGAGTTGACACTTCGCCCGCTCCGTAAGGCTGTCCGTGCGTCGTGAGGCTAATGTCCAGGATGAGAGCCACACTCCAGTTAACCCTCCGCTAGCCCAGACTTGGCGCGCCCTCGTTTGCAAACCAGCAGCCAGGGCAGCCGCTTTCCTCAGAGCTTGGTACGACCTTGAGACGAGGTCTAGTAATCCCAGGGCTGTCGATTTGGCACACGCGGTCTCTCAGTAGCCCGACCCAAAGGGAGGCTCACCTCTTGGGCTAGGATCCTGGCAGCCCGATCCGTGCACTGACAATTTCTCCGTCAAGTTTTTTTGGAGCTATAATGAGGTGGTACTACTGTCGAGAGAGGCTCATGCGTTACGCCCGACTTCAATCGGTGTACGGGATTTGGATCCTCTTGTTTCCCGCCTGCTTCGCGCGGGCACTTTGGGCTGAGGTGCCATCGGCGTTAGACGCAGACAGGCGAATCAAGATCATCCGTACTTTGGGCAGTGAGTACGTGGCCCTGAAGGTCCCCTTGCCAATCAACAAACATGGTCTGGTCGTCAACTCCAAAGGCGAGTTCGATTGGAAGAAGAACGAGGAATCGTCGATTGCAGCTGGCCAGTTCATTGCCCCCGGCATCACGGTTCAGGTCACGAACGTCACTTTTGCAGGGAATAAGATGATGTTCGAAGTCAACGGGGGCGGCAAAAAAAAGAAGAAGCGATTTCTGGAGAGAATTCAGGTCGGGGGCAGTGGTCGAATGGCGCCTGTGGCGAACCCCACCGCACAAGCTCCTCCGCAGGGCTCCTACGTCTCCATTCAGTTTGAGAAGCAGATTCCGAACCTCACTCCCCAGGAAGTCAAAGACATCCTCTCCAACGTCCTGGACTTCAGCAAGAAGTCGGCTACCAAATCCTTCATCGAGTCCATTCCCGAAGAGTTTCAAGAAGCGGTGAAAAATAAACAGGCCGTTGTCGGGATGGACAAGGACCTCGTTTTGGCAACTCTCGGCAGACCGATTCGCAGAGTGAGGGAGCGTCGAGGCGAGGAAGAAGTGGAAGATTGGATCTACGGCGAACGTCCCCACAAGATTATCTTCGTCACTTTCCTTCAAGGCAAAGTCATCAGCGTCAAGGAGTATTGAGCAGGCTCTGCCGTGGTGTTCCACACGCAGACTCGGAGATCGCCGGTGACGGCGGCAGAGTGTCCATACGCGCTTGCCCGCTGCGCAAACAGCAGCTCCAAGCCTGCGAGCCTTGGCGTCCATAAAGCCGTGGAGACGCTTGCGCCTGGCCCCGGTTTCTCACCAACACGGCCGCATGAGAATCGGCGGCCTACAACCCTTGTGAGCCGCCGACAGGCCAAGCACACCGACTCGGCGCACCGCATCGCAAGAAAGCAGGGTGTGGGGGGGGCCCCGCTGGAGGACTGAGAGCAACTTTAGCTCTAGCTCCGATCTGAGAGGTCTCTCAGGCTCTGTTCGTATGGTGCGCGCGCTACTCCACGCTCGGTGATAATCGCCGCCACGTAACGGTTTGGAGTGACATCAAAGGCCGGATTGGCAACCCGCACACCTTCGGGGGCAATCGCAGATTGTTGGATGTGGGTCACCTCGCGGCTTGGGCGCTGTTCGATCGGAATCTGGTCTCCCGAGGGTAAGCCGAGATCCAAAGTCGAGATGGGGGCGGCCACGTAGAAAGGGATGGAGTTCTCCTTCGCCAGCACGGCAACGGAGTAGGTGCCAATCTTGTTGGCCACGTCTCCGTTGGCTGCAATTCGGTCGGCGCCAACGACAACGCAGTCGATCTTTCCTTGCTGCATGAAATACCCGGCCATGTTGTCCGTGATCAGCGTGACGGGTATGTTATCCTTTTGGAGTTCCCAAGCCGTGAGGCGCGCACCCTGCAGAAAGGGCCGCGTCTCGTCGGCAAACACCTGGATCTTCTTTCCTCGCTCGACCGCTGCGCGAATGACTCCCAGCGCCGTCCCATAGCCAGCCGTGGCCAGCGCACCGGCATTGCAGTGGGTCAAGACGCGCTCACCGAGAAGGTCCGCACCGAAGCGTCCCAGCTGACGGTTGAGCGCAATGTCCTCCTCATGCATTCGAACAGCTTCGGACTCGAGCGCCTCTTTGAAAGTCTGCAGGTCGGCCTTGGGCAACAGCTGCCGGCACACACCCTTCATACGCTCGATCGCCCAGAACAGATTCACAGCCGTAGGACGGGTTGACGCCAGAACGTCACAGATCTCGGCAAACTTTCGTTCGAACTCTTGAATGCTGTCCGCCTGAATCTGCTTGGCACCTAGCGCAACCCCCATTGCCGCAGCCACGCCGATCGCCGGCGCCCCGCGAACGACCATATCGCGAATGGCCTGGGCCACTTCCTGGTACGTCTTGAACAGCGGGTAAACCTCCTCCGTTGGCAGCTTGCGCTGGTCGATCATCACGACACCGTGCTGCGTCCATTCCAAAGTTTTGAACATTGCGTTTCCTGGCTCCTCGACTGTTCCGGCGCGCCGTTGGGGAAGAACGAACGGAGGCGCACTATAGCACAAGAAGCTTGGCCGGCAGTCGGACGGCCGGGGTCCCGTCAAAGTCGTGAGCCCTCCCTTACGGTCGGCTACTGAACAGTCGCGTGGACCAAATCAGTAGCCCGCGCGTTGGCAAGGGCTCGACCTCGACTCAACGACTTACGAGACTTTGACGGGACCCTGGTCGGAGGGCCGGGCTACGTATTTCCAAGCTGGGGCCCGTCACAATCCCACGACGCCTTGCGATGGGTCCCATGGCTCGCCCGGCCTACCGTTTCCGAGGAACTAAACCGTTCAGCCGTCCGACGATCAATAAAGCTCGGACTCTAATAGGGTCCCGAAGCGCGAAGCCTGCCCTACGAAATCGGATTGCGGCAATCGGTCGCAGCGATTGGGTATCTGTTTCAGCTTCTCTCAGCACCCCGCATCTTTCTATAATCCCAGCAGCTTGATGACTGTGAGACCACACGTGCGCTCGAAAGGTTCGGCCCAAGCGAATTACGATCTCATTGTATTGGATCTGGATGGCACGCTGGTCGATTCCAAATTGGACCTGGCCAATAGCGTCAACTTTACGCGGCAGCAGATGGGGCTGCCAACCATCGAGAATCGGCTTATTTTCGGCTACATCGGCGACGGCGCCACGATGCTGATTCGTCGCAGCATGAGCGAAGGTCTGGAAGCAACCGAGTTGCAGAGGGCTCTGGAGATTTTCTTGGCAGACTATGGCGAACACCTTCTCGACCACACCAAGTTGTATCCCGGTGTCCTCGAAGCGCTCGACGGACTGCGATTCCTGAAGCTGGCTGTCTTGACCAACAAGCCGCTCGGGCCGGCCGAAGCGATCCTAAGGGGGTTGGGGATCTATTGCCAATTCGCCGCGATCTACGGCGGTAACAGCTTCGACTGGAAGAAACCTCATCCCGTCGGCATTGAGCGCATCTTAAGTGACACAGGGATCAGCCGCGAGCGAACGATGATGGTGGGAGACTCTCACATCGACATCCAGACAGGGCTTAACGCCTCGGTCGCCACCTGCGGCGTGACCTACGGTTTCGCTCGCGATTCTCTGAGGGATCCGAAGCCCGACTTTTTGATCAACGATTTACGCGAACTCCTCCGCATCGTGTACCCCCATGGCTGAAACGCTGCGGTAATGATCGCGGCGCTAATTCTGTGCACCGGATCGCAATCCACCGAAACGAACCGCCAACCCGGAGTTGGCCGGAATGGCCAGACCGGCCGGCGAAGCGTTCGAATCGAGGGAACAATGGCCGAAAGAATCACCCTTAGAGGGTGTTTAAAAACCCTCTGAATGCTGTGCCAGGCGGCGGAGCATCAGGTGAATCATGGCGATCTTGATGAAAGCCTCACTGGTTTCGGGCAAATACTCGTAGTCCTTGCTGAGTCGGCGATAACGGCCTAGCCAGGCAAAGGTCCGTTCCACGA
>VFZK01000451.1 GCA_016871215.1 Acidimicrobiia bacterium
TTGAATTCGACATCTCAAAATGATGTCAGATTTCAACAGCATTGAAAATGCTGCACACTCAATGTCCACAGGGCCCTCAGGCGAATTGTGCTGATAAATCACCCACACGACTTCCTGAAGACCCTGTTTTTGAATCCTTTGCTCTTTGAAGTGGACGCCGCCGCACGCACCGCCCTTTCAGTGGGACCGCGTAGAAGTGTGCGGACGCTCGCCCCGAATCTGTCTCTAAGTCTCCGAAAAGCTTCATCCAATGCCCGTTTTCACGACTCAGCGCCGACCAAAAGTATCTGCCCAGTCTTGGTGCATACAATTTTATGCACCAAGCACCAAACCAAAAGGCTGATTCGGTGCATAATTTGGGTACAAACACCAGCAGGCTGCCAAACAGCTTTGCGAACAATTCCATCGGTCGTCTCCTTTGATCCTGCCTCGATAACAAGATCATCGTACAGCCGACCGATGGAATCAAAATTTCAAATATGTTTGGCTAGAATTCAATGTCAGTGGGGAGCCCATGCTTGGTGGGAACAATCAACCTAAGGAGAAAAATCTCATGAGAAATCGCGCAGGAGTGATGGTGCTGTCTTCGTTGTTGCTGCTGGCGCTCGCAGGGACCAGCTCAGCCGACGACGGCCCGCGAAAGCAGGGAAAAATCAGAGCCAAACTGGTTGGAATCCAGGAAGTGCCGGCTGTGTCTTCGAAAGGCAGCGGGGAGTTCGTAGGTGAGATCAGCAACGACGATACTAAGATCGACTACAGCTTGAGTTGGAAGAATCTCGAAGGAACCACCGTACAGCAGGCGCACATTCATTTCGGGCAACATCTCGTCAACGGCGGTGTGTCCGTTTTCTTCTGTTCGAATCTGACGACCCCTGCGCCACCGGCCGGCACTCCGACCTGCCCTGCGCCGGCATCTGGAGAACTGAAGGGCATCATCACGGCCGCCAACGTTATTGGCCCGGCTGGACAGGGAATCGCCGCGGGTGAGTTCGCCGAGCTGTTGCGCGCGATCCGCTCTGGAAATGCCTACGCGAACGTGCACACCGACAAGCATACGGGAGGGGAGATCAGGGGCCAGCTCAATGTGCGAGGCAGAGGGCTTTTTGGCGCCGTACCCTCGCAGAATCGGGTTGTTGCCCACGACGATGACGAGGACGGCGGCCACGACCATTAGAACGTGTGTCGCAGACTTGATACTCGAGTCGGTGGAGGCGTGACGCCACTAGCCTCATGCCTCCAACCTTCGCCGCAGTTTCCTGCCAGTTTTCGACGCCGCCTTTCCCCAAATAACTCTTGCAGGCTACAGCCATAGGCTCTCCAGCTACCCTCAGACGGCGCGCCACGAGAAGACCTTGCTCCTTCGTTCCTTTCGTTCGACGATGGCTCCCTCTTCTGCAGGTGGTAGACGACGACACAGCCGTTAGAATCCTCTCGTGCCATGATCGCGATGCGGTGGCGATGGCCCAACCACGGAGCGGTGGTAAGGAACCCAGCATCCGGACTGTGGATGGCGGTGATTGACGGATTCGACATTCCAACCGGCAGCGACAAGTTCGAATTTCGGGTGAGCCTGGACGGGAAGGTGATCAAGTAGGGAGCAGGCAGCCTAGCGGTAGCCAGGGCCGGCACCGCAACAACCTCGGCCGAAGGTCTCTGTCATTTCCCTTGCCGGGTTCGCCGCTTCGGCAGAGCAGGCCCGACGCCGTCGTGCTCAAGTGCCAGCACCACTAGCGGAAGGTCTTGCGCGCGCGCCCGCTCGCACGACCGATGGCGCCTGTTCATAGTGCTTCTTCGCCGGACCGATCATTTTATTCTCGATTGAAGTCCCGTCGACGACAGCCACCCCGAAAAGATCCTACAGAGTTTCGAGTTCCTTCTCAACCGCTTCCATCAGCGGCTTCAGCGAAGCCGGACCGAAGTCGAATCGGATCTTCGCCCGCGCGAAAAGCTCGGGCAGCGGCCGGCTGCCCCCCAATTGCAACGCGGACCAGTAATCGGCAACCGCGGTCGCGAAGTCTGCCTTAGAATTGGTCCAGACTTGGAGCGCCCCCAGTTGCGCGATCGCATATTCGATGTAGTAGAACGGCAGCTCGAAGATGTGCAGCTGCCGATGCCAGCTCGTGGCTTGGGCGAGCTCGAGTCCTGTCCAGTCCTCCAAGCCTCCGAAACGGCTGTGCAGCTGGAGCCAATGCTCCCTTCGGTCCTCAATCGAATACTCCGGATGGGTATAGATCCAGTGCTGGAAGGCGTCGACCCTGGCGATCCAGGGAAGAATGTCAATCACGCCCTCCAGGTGTTTCCGCTGGGAGCGCTTGAGGTCATCGCCATCCGGATAAAACGCCTCGAGTCGCTCGCCGCCTAGCAGCTCCATGCTCATGGAGGCCACCTCGCAGAACTCGATCGGTGCGTGACGATAATGGCCTAGCGGCTCGTCGCGTGTGGCAAAGACGTGAAACGCATGGCCGGCCTCATGAAGCAGGGTACGCACGTCGCCGTCGAGCCCCACCGCATTCATGAAGATAAACGGCAGCCGTGCCTCGGTGAGCGAAGACTGATAGCCTCCCGGAGCCTTGCCTTTGCGACTTTCCAGGTTCAACAGCTCAAGGTCGCGCATGGTGCGGACGAACTCTCCAAAGCGGGAATCGACCTTGCCGGCAATTCTCAAACATCCGTCGACAAGCTCGCTCGCATGAGTGAACGGCTTGAGGGGCGGACGATTCAGAGGGTCCACACTAAGGTCCCAAGGCCGTAATTTGGAGAGCTGCAGGTCGCGCGCCCGCAGCCCGTCCAGACGCCTGGCCAGGGGGACCACAGCGGCCTCGATGCCTTCATGAAAGCGAAGACACTCTTCAACGCCGTAGTCAAACCGTTCCCGCTGCCGGAATGCGAAGTCACGGTAAGACTTGAAGCCAGCGTTGGCGGCCATCCGCTCACGCAAAGCTCGCAGATCGTCAAAAATGCTCTCGATTTTCTCCGCTTCCAGGAGGCGGCGTTCGACCACGGCCCGCCAAGCCGCTTCCCGCAGGCCTCGATCCGGATATTCCTGGTAACGCCCCATCTGCTGCAGCGTCTGCTCACGACCTTCGAACTCAACGGTCAACGAACCCATGAGCTTCTGGTAGCTCTGTGACAGCTTGGACTCTTCGGTTTCCAGCGGTACATTCTCTTCCCGAAACAAGTCAACCTCGTTCTGGAAGCTGCGGATCAGGACGAAGAACCGATCGGCGTCAAGCAGGCGGCGAGCCGGCGACGCCAGGAATTGCCGCTTCAACTGGTCGTCAGCCGCTTTGACGTTCTCGGAAATCTCCTCGAGGAAATGGAAGTAAGCGTTCTCCATTTCTTTGTTCTCTGTGTCACAGGTCATCCGGATGTATCGCAAGCTGCCTTCTTCATGGATCACATCCATCAATTCGCTTCGATCGGCCAGCCAGGATTGAAGAGCCGCTTCAGTATCCAGACAGCGAGCTTGCAGTGCCTCGAAGAAGGGCTGGATCGCAATCCACGCGGAAAAGTCGAGTGCTTCAGGCAGGAATCTTCGCGCGAAAGCGTGCGGCACATGGGCTAGAAGAGCCATGATCGAATCTCCTTCATTGAGTCGGAACCATGCGTTGCAGCCGTCCGAGAGTTTCAGCTGCTCTGAAACTAAAGACGCCGATCGGGAAGCCCTCAGCCTGTCTCATCCAAGAGCAGCGTGACGATAGGCCAGCTGGGAAGGTTATTTCAACAGGTTTGTGCGCTGAGACGAAAAGAGAGGAATGCCCGGCGAAGGAAATCAGGAGGCGGCGGCGAGCTGTTCTTCCAAAGGCTGGACGAAGGCAAAACCGCAGTCGTGCGTTGTTTCACCAACCGGCCGGCTCCCGGCAAGAGTGTGGATCTCATCCTGGACATTAGCCTCACGACGCACGGACAGCCTTACGGAGCGGGCGAAGTGTCAACTCGATGGCGGGTCCCCAGCGGTCACTTAAGGCAAGGGCTCGCAGCTGCACAATGTGCTGTCCCGTTGCCTCCTTCCACCGTGCGCCGCAGCGCTTCATACGCACTTCGAACAGGCTCTTGCAGGTGGCCTCCGCGTTGCCTGTG
>VFZK01000452.1 GCA_016871215.1 Acidimicrobiia bacterium
TCCAGCTGCTCCGGAACCTCAATCACCATCTTGCCCATGCCTCACCCTCCCTTATCTATCTACACAACACTTCCGCAGCTTGTTGTACCAGATTTCACCGGATTTGTCCAGGATGAGAGCCACACTCATGGCCAGCGACAGTTGATCCGAGCGATGCCCCTCGAGCTAAACCTTAGCAGTTTTTTTCGCATTGACGGCGAGGTATTTCTAGCTTGAGTGAATCGTGACTTTCGGAACTGCAGCGATAGCAGCATCGGTCACCGCAATTGCAAATAACAATACTTGGCAAGCTGCGATGGGCTATCTTGTCTCAAAAAAAACCTACGGCAGTTCAGGGGAAGTGGGTCGGCCCGAAGAATATTTTTCTCACCAGGCGTTGTATGAGGATTGCGCACAGCTGCCTGCACGGACAAAAAAGGCGGGCGCGCCGGTTCTCTTTGGAACTGGCGCGCCCGCTGTGACTCAGTACCGCTTAGTAGGTCAGGCGCAGATAGAACTGGATGGTTCTTGGGTCGCTGGCCCGACTGAAGCGCCCGAAGTTCGAGTTTTGAATGTTGCCCTGCATATTCCAAAGCATATGGCGATTGAAGAGGTTAAAGCAGTTGGCGCCAAACTCCAATCCCGTTTGCTCGGTGATGGTGAAGCGCTTGGCAAACGCCACGTTCTCGTTGAAGTAAGGAGGCTGGCGAACGTCGGGCAGCCTGAACGTGTTCCCAAAGGTATACTGCGCGGGGACCTGAAACGCGGCGACGTTGAGGTATCGTTGGCTTGGATCGTTGGGATCGAGGTTCCGACCGAAAGACGTCCGAATGGGAACACCCGGCACTCGATTCACCCAGCCGCCACCGATGCTGACAGGATTTCTCTGGTCAGAACTCAGATCGATCGGCAGTCCCGACATGTAGAACTGGGAGGCGGAGATTCTCCAACCCCCAATCACATGGCGAAGAACCCCGCTGCTGCTCTGCCCAAAGCGCTTGCCCGGGCCGAACGGCAGCTCGTAGCTGTAGTTGACGACGAGGTTGTGCGTGCGATCCAGCTCGCCGAGCACATAGGCAGTATTCAATATGCTGTAGTGCTGTGCGTAGTTGGAATTCAACCATCCTTGGTTCTGATAGCGGCCGTTATTGAGCGTCTTCGACAACGTATAGCCTGCGACGAATGTCAATCCCTGGCCCCAACGTTTGTCGAAGTTGACCTGAAGCGAGTGGTAAGTGTTTTTGCCGACCGGCACGCCCAAGTCCGGAATATCTTGGAATTGGGGGTAGGGGCGCAGTGCCTGTGCGACGGTGCCTGTGAAGCCAGGATACGGCAAGGCGATTCCCGCAGCGATGGCTTCTGGAGAGGTGACGCTTCTCAGCAGCAGGTTGCCCAGCGACAAGAACTTCGCGTCGAGCTGGTTGAGCGGATGCAATGCTCTCGCCGGCAAGTTGTAAGACAGGAGGCCTACATAGTTAGCGCGAATGCCAATTTGGCCCGGTAATTCCCGCTCCAGACCGACATTGATGTTATGGAACTTGGCTACCTCGGCAGCTCTTTTCACATCGACGTAGCCAATGCTCGTGCCATTGAGCAAAGAAGGGTCGATGCGAGGCAAGGCCGGAAACGTTTGCGGCCAAGGCTGATCCCAGTAGTACGCGGGCGTCACACCATTGTCGAAGCTGCGCGGTTCCAGACTGGCGGAATAACCCGCTCTTGGCGCATTGGCTCCGCTCGTGAACTGCCCAAAGCGCGGCGGATAGGTGATCCCATAATAGGCTCGCAGTATCGTCTTCGGCATGATTTCGTACACGAAGCCGATGCGTGGACCAAAAGCCTTGTAGTAATAGTCGTAGAGCAGACGGCGACCATTCCGTCCAGTGCCTGCTCCCCAGAAGGTGAGTGCGCCCAATCGTCCGCCGGCCGCTGGGTTGGGGATGGTCGGATCGAATCCTCCGATCTCATCGTCGGCTTCTCGATGGGGCGTGAAAATATCCCAGCGGAGTCCGTAATTGAGAGTGAACTTGCGGGTGAGGCGCCACTGGTCTTGGGCATAAAAAGCCCAAGCGCCACTCACCATCTTATATTCAGAGGGGTAACGCATCTGGGCATTATCCACGGCGCCGAGCAGGAAGCTCGCGTAACCCATACCTGTCGTACCGAAGCTTGGCAACCCGGTCTCTTGGCGCTCGAAGTTGATGCTCGCCGACGAGCTTTCGCGGTCCACCGTTCGTTTGATTTGGGTGTGGTGCTGTACGCCGAACTTGAGGCTGTGTGTCCCCTTGGTCCAGGCGAGATTCCCTTCAATTGGGGTTCCTTGTTCCGCATCGAAGTTCCCCGGATGCGGGTAACCAAAGCCTGTAATTCCCTGCGCGATGCCCACGTAGGGCGTGTTGCAAACCAGATATCCTTTCAGTCCCGCTTCGCAGCCATAATTCTCTGAGGCATACCCGCGCTGGCCGCCGTAGCGATTCGGCACGCGCGTTGTCGCGGCGTTGAAATTGAAAACCACCGTGTTGGTTGGGGTCCAATAGTACTTGAAGCGATAGCGGTATTGCGGGAAGGTCGACGTTAGGATCGGTGAGATCATCTCCAAGAAACGGTCATTCCAGTTGATGTTCTCATTTCTCAAACTGTGATCGAAACCAAAATTCAGTCGATGCTTGGAACCGATTTGGTGGTCGATCTTACCCGTGATAATGTCCGAGTTGTAGTCGGCCGCCCGAGGCGTCCATGACAAATTGTTCTGAGTACCCGGACGATTGGGCAGCGGATACCCCTTCTGGAATGCCTGGGAAACTTTGCTGAACCGAGCCGGATCGATGACGTTTAACCTGCCCTGGTAGCTAAACGGATCGCGAATGAACCCTGTACCGAACGATCGTGTCGTGGCAGGATCGTAAATCTGATTCTGGTAGATTGGTCTGCCTAAACCGTCCGTGCCAACCTGGGCTCCCAGCAATTCGCTGAAATCACCCTGCCGCATCTTCTCGGTGGGAACGGTATAGATGGTGCCAGCGGCTGCTGTTCGCCAGCGATACGCGTCATAGCTCGCGAAGAAGAAGGTGCGATTCTTGAGAATTGGTCCTCCGATCGTGAACCCATATTCATTTTGCTTGTTGACGCTGCGCTGTGAAGCAAACCAGGGCTTAGCATCGAGCTTTTCGTTTCGTAAGTATTCGAAAAAGGATCCATGAAAGTCGTTGGTTCCCGATTTGAGCACGAGCGAAATGCCGCTACCGCTGTTCCACCCGTATTCGGCAGCGTGATTGGTTGAGACCTTGAATTCCGCGACCGACTCCGGCAGCGGCTGATTGAACTCCTGGGCAGACTCGTGTCCAGAAACCTCCGCGGAGATTCCATCGATGTAGTACCCGCTGGTGGCGGTCGGAGCTCCTTGAATCGAAGACCGGGAGGTCTGGGTGGGATCTCCGCCCGCTTGTGTGGGTGTCCAGTTCACCCCTGTCGCGGTTCGAACATAGCCGAGGGCACTTCGTGCATTCCCGGCCAGCATCAATGGCAAAGAGCTGATTTCTTCCGTCGTCCTCGAAACACCAGTTTCGTTCGAGGCTGTGTCGAGTACTGGAGCTTCGGCCGTGATGGTTACGCTGTCGGCTATTTCCCCAAGCTCCAATTTCAGATCGGCTCTCACGGTCTGTGCTGAGATAATTCGAACTCCCGAGACGACGACAGTCTTGAAGCCCGGCGCGTTGGCGCGCAGTTCATAGGCGCCAATCAGCAGCGGCGGGAACGTGTATTCACCGACGTTATTGGTCTTTGTTTGCGTCGTGACGCCTGTGGCTTCTGCCTTGGCGGTAACTGTAGCGTCCACGATCAGTGCGCCGGTCGGATCTTTGACAGATCCTTTGATGGTCCCGGTTGACTGCTGCGCTTGCAAGTGCGATACCGTCACACCGGTGATGAGAGAGAAGCACAACACCAGGGGCAGGATACCGATTCTGATTCTAGGCATTTTGTTTCTCCTTCGTTGTTGTCACATGCTCGAAAACGGACTATACAGACGCGTATAATTAAAGGGACATTATAGATCAACCCCGTGTTGCTCATAGCG
>VFZK01000453.1 GCA_016871215.1 Acidimicrobiia bacterium
GCGGGCGTTTCCACGGGCGAGGAGGAAACGGCGTTCCGCGAATTCTGCGAGTCGCTGGAGCGGCGGAAGTGAAACAGCAAGGCTCCTGAGCATCCACGATGGCGCAGGTGATGCGGGCTTCCTCGGCTTGGCGGCGAGACTCGCCAATCAAGGAGGAATGCGCATCCTCTGATTTCACCAATAGCCGGGACTGACACCTTTTCGCTTCAGCCGAGCCCTTAGCCGGATGGGTCAAAACTGGGACCGGTAGTATCTGCCCGAGCTGGGCGAGGATTGAGTATCCACCGCCAGGCCGCTGGTGCCATCGGCCAGGCCGAAATGCAGGGCCTGGAGTTGGGTCGCCTTGCGATACTCCGTGTGACCGTCGGCCAGGACCAAGTTGCCGCCCTGAGAATGATGGTTGCAATAGTTTTGCGTGCCGGGAGGAAGGCCGGCGGTGGCGGTTACATTGTCATGCCAGTGGGCAAACTCGCCGGCAGGTCCGCCGAAACTCGCGGCCGTAGCCGGGCGCAGCGCGGTGAAGCTCACGAGCCGGATGGTTTCCTGGATGATGATGATTTCACTCGGTTTGGGGATGAATTCCAAGCTCTTGTCCATGACGACGGCGTTCGGCAGATAACTCGTGGCGCTGTTGGTGGTTGCGTCACTCGCGTCGCCGGGCTTCTTGGCGTCCGGGCAGGAATAAGACTTGCACGAGAAGCTCTGGTTCTGGCCTTGCAGGTAAGGCGCAATGAGCTTGAGGCAATTGGGCACCGCGGTTGGGCTCATGAAATCCGGCACATGCGACGCCGTCGGCGGCATTCTCTGATAGTCCCCCTCATAGAGCATCAAGGCGATGCCGATCTGGCGCATATTGTTCATGCACTGCGTCTGGCGCGCCTTCTTTTTGGCTTGGGCGAGGGCAGGCAGAAGCATCGCCGCCAAGATCGCAATAATGGCGATGACCACGAGCAGTTCGATCAGGGTGAAGGCCTTGATCGATCGGGTGGAGACCCGCGCGAGACGGGAGTCTTTGGTGTTCTTCATGGCGTGTGGCCCGGCGGGTGTGTGAGCCCGGATAATAACGCTTTGAAAGGTACTGATAGGAAATTGCTTTCTGGACGCTGCGCGGTTCAGGGAGAACTGCTTTTGCGTCGGGTTAATTCTGCGCCATTTAGCGTCGTTGTCGGCGCGCGTCAACCCCTTTTCCTTGCATTTCTTGGTTGTGTGGCAAGGGACACGGCTGTTTGTCCGGTGGTAACCGCCTGAGGCAGGTTTGGAGGGAAAAAGTGGCCACATCTTGGCACACCCCACCGGCGGGCGGAGGCGGCGTCTCTTCATTCGGCGCACTGCGCTGGGTCAATCAGTCAGGACATTTTCGTAGTCGGGCATGGGATCCACATCGTCGCAGGGCTCGCGGGTCCACGGCCCTTTAAGTTTCGTCAGGGTGAGGGCGGGTCAGTTGATGACGATACGAGCCGGGGCAAAACCGCTCTAAATCGCCCGGTCATAAATCCGCTGAAACACCTTGTCAGTGCCTTCGCTCGCGCGGTTGGGGTCGCAGATGGTGATGCCGTCCATGCCGAAGCGGGCGGTGACGGTCGCGCCTTTGCCTTCGGCCAGGTATTTGAAGTTCAGGTCGCGCACCTTGGCGGCGGCATCGACGATGGCGCAGATGATGCGGGCTTCCTCGGCATGGCGGCGAGACTCGCCATTCAAGGAGGAATGCGCAACCTCTAAATTCACCAATAGCCTGGACTGACACCTTTTCGGTTTCAGCAACCGCCGCCTTCGTCAATGCGGCTTTCTACAATAGCCGGGACTGACCCCTTTTCGGATACATATAGTCTCCCTGGGCCAGATCCACCGCGCGATTGCCATTGGCCACCACTCCTAAATTCCGTGCGTTCCGGTGCAGGCGGATATGCGGATGCCGGCGAACGAAACTTTCAATCACTTCCACACTATTGTCGGTGGAAGCATCATCCATCACTATGATTTCCAGCGGCTGAACGGATTGGGCAAGGATGGCCCCCAAAGAACGGGGCAGAAACGCCGCATGATTATAGTTTGGAATTATGACTGACAGCGTCGGCGGCTTTATGACCTTGTCGGGCGGATGAACGGAAGGCTGAAGGCTGGGTACTGATCCGATATTTTTCAAAAAGTCAGCTTTCTCCTGTTCGTTGAGCCATCCGGACGCGAAGGAGCAGACTCGACCCCCTGAAGATTGAAAGGACCATTGGTGGTTTCATCGATCACCGCACACTCAGTACTTGGAAGCACAGTTTACCATGGCTCACGCCTTGTCTGGATAGTCTCGCTGGGCGGGCCATGTTATGTCGCCAACTTCCTTGCGTTTAACTCCAACGTAAAGCACATGGGCGGTGGTTGGCACTTTGCGGAAAATCGGAACATTATTAAACCTTCCTTCAAACGCATGCGCTGGTGCGGCTTCATATAGTCTTACTGGTGGCTCTTGTAAAATAAGAGCTTTTGTTTTAGTGGTCTTTTGCAGCCGCAAGCGGACAGCTTCAACCAAGCCTACAGGTAAGTTTCGACATGCCCAACGCATCATGGCGATGCGCCAGTTAGTGTTGTCCATAATGAGCAATTCTTTTTGCTCAAAGCCATTTGCCCGGTAGAAATCGTGGAGCAGCAACGGGTCAAGGCCATAGTAGCTGCCACCGTAACAGTTCAGCGGGACACCTTGAACCAAAAGTCCACCCACCTTCATCAAGCGGACTATCGTGGTGAGACTCTCACCAATGTTGGCGACGTGTTCAGAAGTTCCGCCATCAAATACCACGTCAGCAATTCCCCAATTACTTCGAGGCAAGGGCAGATTCAAGTTGTGGTAAATATCCGCTTCGCCGTTGTAATCCAGCGTCAGACATTTGGCATATCCCAGCCCTTGAAACATGCCGCCAATCGTTTCGTAGCCTGATCCAAAGCCCGGTTTTTGATCGCCCAGACAAACCGCCGTGCGGTCGCTGTCCGAGGGCGGTGTGTATCTTTTAATTTTATCGTAGGGGAGTTTTGCTAGCATGGTTTTTTTAGTTTTGTGGTCTGACTGGTTCCGACATCATGGATTTCTTTCTCTCGAAGCACAAGTCACCGCCTTGGGGATGCCGATTACGGTGAATTCCTGCGGTTGGGCAGATTATTTCACCCAGACCGTGAGCGAACACGGGAGCTATTGGGCGTGATTGCAATTCGGTATGACAACCGGCCGGTGTTTTGCTGAAGCTTCTTCACCCCGGGATGGAAAGCCAAAACCTCAAGCGGACGGAACTAATCCTCCCTGATCGGTCCGGCCTTGGGATAGGCAACCCCAATGCCGCAGCCATGCGCCCAATGGCCGCGTGGATTCTCGGTGAAGAAGAGAAATTCCCGCCCGGAAGCCCGCGCAAATTTCAACAGTTCGTCGGTCACCTCCGCATTATCACTCAGCACCAGCGCGCGCGGCGAAAGTTAAGCTGCACTGATAGGAAATTGCTTTCTGGACGCTCCGCGCTTCAGGGAGAATTGCTCTTGCGTTGGGTTCATTAGCTGTGATTTTCCCTGTTTATGAGCGGTTGGCAAGCATCGTTTTGTCAGATGTTGCAAGCTCGCGTCGGTTTTGCGGTTCGACCGCTGCCCGCAGCAAGGAAACGGGCAAAACTGCGCAGTCGCGCGAGTTTTCCGCGGCGCACTGGGTCAGGTCAGTCGGTCAGGACGTTTTCGTAGTCGGGCATGGGATCCACATCGTCGCAGGGCTCGCATAAAGGGGTCAGTTCTTGATAATGGATAATCGCAACGGACGGCGGGTCAGATGGCCTTGTCGTAGATGCACTGGAACACCTTGTCCGCGCCTTCGCTCGCACGGTTCGGGTCGCAGAGGGTGATGCCGTCGTTGCCGAAGCGGGCGGTGACGGTCGCGCCTTTACCCTCGCTCATGTATTTGAAGTTCAGGTCGCGCACGCGCGCGGCGGCGTCCACGATGGCGCAGGTGATGCGGGCTTCCTCGGCGGTCGGATACAGGCTGGCCACGGCGTCGCGGCTCTCGCCGGCGA
>VFZK01000454.1 GCA_016871215.1 Acidimicrobiia bacterium
CCGCGCTGCCCAACACCTCTTGCACCATCTCATCGTCCCGCACGTATCTCACATGGTGCATTCGCGCAAAACCTAAGTAAAACATCAACACGGTCCCCATCACGAATTGGGCATTACTCAGACTCGCCGGCTGCCGCTTGACCGTTAGCTTCTCGTACAGCAGCTGCACAAACTCCAGCTTCTCCAACAACGCCGCCAGCGGTAACAGGCCGCCGTACGGGGTCAGCACCCCGCCTCCAAAGTCGTACCGGGTGGCCGCCCCGATTTTATTGGCTTTCCCCCGCGTTCTTTCTTTTCCGCTCGCAACGGCCTTTTCAGACCTCGGCGCTTTTGCTATCTTCTCCATTCGGGAGTGCTCCTTTCCTTGATCGCTCTATCAAGTCTGGATAGGTCGTCTTTGCAAACCGCCTATCCTAGGGCACTCCCGCTTTCCTTTCAATCCCTCCGTTCCGGTTCAGTCGCTATAAGCCCGCTCGGCGCATAATCTGGGTAGAATGAGGAACAAGGGATCGTATGACTTCAGATACAGGAAAACCATGAATGCGACAATGCCAGTACGAGCGTAAACGGAGTAGGCGTAGTAGCTGTAGTCGCCTCTCTGGACGAACCGAGCAATCAGCCCTCCTAAGGCTGCCATGAACATCCCCGCGACTCGCGTCTCCGGTAGAAAGAAAGAGCTTCAACGTAAGCTGCGGCATGAGCCCAAATCCAATGCCGCCGGTAGTCAAATAGGTAGCCAGATAGATCAACAGGATCCTTTTCATGTTTTTTTCTTGTCGTTTGGCTCGT
Source organism: Acidimicrobiia bacterium (assembly GCA_016871215.1). GTDB lineage: Bacteria > Acidobacteriota > Terriglobia > Versatilivoradales > Versatilivoraceae > VFZK01. Next base: position 790 of record VFZK01000454.1, read on the forward strand.
CACTCCTGGCTGTCAGCGAGGCGGCAGACGACTTTTCTGCGATACCCGCCAGAATGGGGGATTGCTATCGGTTACGCCAGCATACCAGACAGCCGAGGCAAGGAGATCTGTCAAGCCATCAAGCCAAGGGCTTCGCCCTTGATCCCGTCTGAGGCGCAGATGTCGTTGACTCTCCCCCCTGCCGGGATTTTTATTTGTCGCCCATCAGCGTTCCGAATTCCGAGAGCTAAACCTGCTGAAAGGGTCGCTGAAGTGGAACTCACCCAGAAGAACGGGTTTTCAAAAGGTGAATGCCTCACCTAAGTTGCGTCACCGGGCCGGCTGGAACTGCATTTCAAATTGTCATCGATCGACAAATGCGTACAATACCTCCGAAAAGAGGTCAGTCAGTCGCCCATGAAGACTCAAGACAAGAATCGAGCCTACCGAGTGATGTTTGTGAACGAGGGCAAGGTCTACGAGATCTATGCCCGGCGCGTCAGCCACAGCGCGATGTTAGGTTTTGTCGAAGTCGAAGGACTGCTCTTCGGGGAAAAAAGTTCGGTCGTAGTCGACCCTTCGGAGGAGCGGCTCCAGACCGAGTTCGCAGCGGTCGAAAGAACCTATATTCCGATGCACTCGGTGGTTCGAATCGACGAAGTGGCAAAGAAAGGAACCAGCAAGATTCACGCGGTTGACGACAAGCAAGGCAAGATTCACCAGCTTCCCAGCCCGATCTATACGCCTGTCAAACGGGAACCCTGAAGCTCGGACCGCGAGTTAGCTGCTCCTCATTCCCTCTTGCGACGGGTGGCCTCTGCCAAACCTCATCGTTTGGTTTTTTGCGGAGAACTCTGGCCGGGGCAGGAGTTGAACCAACTGTCTCGGGGATGAAGCGAGAATGAGGCTCGGACCAGTCAAGACGGAAACCTCGGGTCCCCGCACCGCTCAAACCCTTCTAAGAGAAGCGATGGTACGACGACGAAAGGCAATCATCCCAGCCGCCCTGGCCGCTGCCTTCTCCGCCCTCTCCTTGAAATATCTGCCTCTTCCGTATGCCTGGATAGCGCTGGCCTGGGCTGCGGCCTGCATCGTTGGATTCTCGGCTAGCACTCATGCCGTTGCCCGTACTTTGCTGGTCAACCTAGCTGTGGTATGGCTGGCGCTAGGAGCACCTGAGGCCTATGCCCGTTTCGCGCTCAACGGAGGAGAAGGCATTGCGCCAACCTACACCGAAGGATATCGCCTTCGGGACCGAATTCTGGGAATGGTGCCGCCCAAAGCCATTGTGGCGAGATCGAAGCGAGTCATTCAGGGCAGCCCGATCTTCGATGCCACCTATGGAATTCGTACACTCGCTTGGCCTACCGCCAGCACTTTGTCCAGCAAGAGCCGGTCGTTCTGCCGATCGCTTCGATGGACTGCGGAAATCCATTTCAACCGGCAAAGCGTGCCTCGATCATGCGTAACTTCACCGCGCAGGGCTGGTGGGGGAGCCGCAGCGCCAACACGGCCATCGGAAAACCGCTGTTTGAGATCTTTGCCTCGGATGTCGTCGCCCTGCTGCAACCGGCACTCGACTGGGACGGGTACTCCTGGAACGACTAGAACGTTGTGCAGAAGCTTGATTACACCCTTTTAATGAGGAGTCTTTCAATGTCAATGAAACTCGTCGAATTCCCTCTGGAACGTCCTTCTCGTCAAGATCAGCGCATCTCCCGGCGTTCGCTATTGACGGGGGGTGGCGCCGCACTGGCGCTGCTCGCCTCTCAGCGGGTGCCGACCCTCCAAGCGATGGAACGGGCCGCCATGGCCTATTCAGACCTCAAGATCACCGAAATCGAGGTTCACGATATCCGCGTGCCGTACCATGACTGGGCCGCGTATGAAATGAACCATTTCTACGGGCCCACCCGGCGCACCATCTACGTCGCCCACACCAACATCGGTCTGACCGGCCTCGCAGAGAGTGAAGACCGAGCTTCAGACGAATCCCTCAAGGCTTTTGTCGGAATCAATCCGTTTCATCGGATTGCCAACGACGCCAACGGTTTCATGGACACCGCCCTTTACGACATCATGGGGAAGGTGTTGGGAATGCCGGTCTACAAGCTGATTGGACCGAAGTACCGATCCTGGGTCCCGATGAAGGCCTGGACAGTTTCCTGTTCTCCTCAGCGCATGGCCAATACGGTCAAGAAGCTGGCCTCTTTGGGTTACACGTGGATGAAGTACCACTTGTCTCCCTTTGAGAACGTGATCGATCAGGTGGAGGCGATGCAGGCCGTCGCCCCAAAGGGATTCCGGTTGCACTTTGATCTCACCATGGGAGGGTCGGACGACCATCCCTTTGATTTGTTGGAGAAGATCGCCCGCTATCCGATCGCCGGGTGCTTTGAAGACCCGCTATCAGGGGACATCGAGGGTTACGCCGAACTGCGCAAACGATGCCGCCTGCCCATTCTCGCCCATCACAACCCCGTGCGCTCGGGCACCTCGGTGCAGATGAGGGCCTTCGATGGTTACATCATCGGAGGAACGGTGGGATCGGCCAGTCGTCTGGCCGGCTTGTTTGCACTGACCGACACGCCTTTCTCACTCCAAAAGCCCGGAGGCACCATCCTCCGAGCGATGGCACTCCACATGGCTGCATCCTTCCAGACGTGCTACAACCATGGCAATACCGACACGGAAACCTGGAGCACCGATGTTGTTAAGGAACGCCTGGAACCGGTCAACGGCGTGATCCGGGTACCCGAAACGCCCGGGCTTGGCCTCACATTGGACCGCGCCGAACTGGAGCGTCTGAAGAAGCTGACACTGCCCGAGCAGCCCAAGTGGATCATCAAGACGCGCTATGCCAACGGCGCCATGATGTACAATCTCGCAGATCCGAAGGAGTCGATCTTCATGGTGCGGCCGGACGTTCGACGGTTGATCACTCCCAGCTACAACGCCCCGGTGACGACCGAATGGTGGGATCCGGACGGGACTCCCGAGTTTGCCCGCATGATGCAACGCCTCGAAAAGGAGGGCATGGTCCTGGAGCGGCCGTAGCGGCTTTCCCGGCCATTCCCCCGCGCATCGACTGGCATCGAGGTCATCAGGCGCTCAGACTCACCGGCATGGAATGAAGAACTAGCCAAACATATTTGAAATTTTGATTCCATCGGTCGGCTGTACGATGATCTTGTTATCGAGGCAGGATCAAAGGAGACGACCGATGGAATTGTTCGCAAAGCTGTTTGGCAGCCTGCTGGTGTTT
>VFZK01000455.1 GCA_016871215.1 Acidimicrobiia bacterium
CTTCCTAAGAGTGAAGAAAATTGAAATCGGTCACTACCAAAAACTCCCGTTACTGAACTGACATGAACAACTTGCAGACACTGTAGGCTCGAACAGCTGGACACTAGTGATTGTTGATCTGAATCCATCGATTGGCGTTGAGGACTTGGTTGTCCAATGTGGCCACCTTTTGCCCCGTGTTGCCGTCGAAAAGCTCAATCCGAAACGTGTCTGGACTGGCATCGGTTCCGCCGGTGTTCACCAGGGCCAGGTTGGTGCGGTTCTCTGCATTCTGCTGTAAACCATACAACCAGGCCTCGCTTGTGGAGTTCGCACCTGCGGGCTGGGCCGTGTAGAACAGACCATACCATCCGGCATCGCCCTGGGCAGCCGTGCGTGCTGAAACGGAGATTCCGCTCAAATCGCCCGAACTCACGGTCGCGATCAGCGCCCCTGCAAAGCTGGTTCCTTTCGGGCCGATGCCGGCGGTTTGCGCATCTCTAAGGCGCTGCACAATCTCGGGCCAAATCGATTGTGAAAACGGTGGGATGTTCGCGGTGAACGTGGCGGTCTGATTCGCTGTCTGTATGGCGTCTGCGACATAGCTGAACTGGAGTGCTTTCGTCGTTGACGACCAGTTCGTGAGGATTAACTCCGTACTGAAAGCGCCCGCCTCGACCACGACCGGCAGTGTCAGCCGTGTCTTTCCAGCGAACGCAGTTTCGGCGATCGGTGGAATGAACGATCCGTCGGAGTTCGCTTGATCGTTGATGACACCGTAGGCGTAGTAGGGCGCCGTTCCGCTCACACGTTCAACTCGGGCGTAGCCGTTGCTGAGCGACAGCCCGTTGGACGCAAGGACACCCGAGATTTGTACGAAAGCACCTGGAACCAAGACTTGGTCAGGTAGCGGCTGAGAAACGGCCAGGCCTCCTTCTCCAGAAAAGACCGTTACTCTCAAGGTGATCGGTCCATCGCTGGCAGAGCCAGCATTTTGGAGTGCGATGTTGGAACGGTCGGTCTGGTTCTGCCGGAGCCCGCAAAGGTACGACGGTCCGTTCATAGCCGTTAGGACAGAGATTCCGGAGTAAGCCAAACCAGCCCGGCCTGCCGCAACGACGGTGGTTGTGCGAACGGTCACATGGCCGTCGCCGGGAGACGACAGGCCCGAGAAGCCGACGCGCAGCGTGCCGCCCTGGCTGCCGAAACTGGGAATCGGCACTCCCAGAGTCCGCAGGTAGCCGATGGCATCGCTCACGATTCGCTGCTGTCCGGCCTCAAGCGCATCGGTGGTGGTCCCGCTGCCGCTGCCGATCGCCGCGTTGTAGGCAAATTGGAGCGTGGCTCTTTGGGTCCCACGATTCGTCAGTGTCAATTCAGAAGTAAAGAAGGATCCGTTCAGTCCGCCTGAAGACAGGATGATCGGCACAAAGGTTTCCTGCGTCTCCCTAACGGGCGGTGTTCCTGTGCGCTGCAGATTGCCGCGGCCCGTGCCCCACAGAATACGGGCCTGCCGCGAACCTGGAAGGTCGTACGCAACCGCGCCGCTCGCGATCGTGTTGACCACGACCTCAAGCTCACCGTCGCCGTCAATATCGGCCAGCGTCGGCGCCGCCAGGGCTCCATTGACGCTGCCGCTGCGAGGCGCTGGCAGGTTCACCACGTGCAGCGGAGTCCCATTGGAATCGAGAATGTGAAGCTGTCCCAACCGTCCGGCAACCTTCTGCGGCCATGAAGTGAAAAGCACCTCGGCTCGCCCGTCATTATCGAGGTCGGCGATGGCCGGTTCGCTCGCAAAACGGATTCCATCTCCGGGCACCTGGTAGGGCCAGCTGCCATGCTCGGTTTTGTCGAGCCAGTAGGCGTGCAGCTTGCCGTCATAGGAAGCGAAGAGGATCTCTTTGATCCCATCGCCGTCCAGATCAGCCGCAACAGGGTTTGGCTCGGCACTCTCGATCACGTTGTAGTCCTCTGAAAGCGGAGCGCTGGCTGGCCCGGGGTCTGGAATTGAGGTCCAATCAAAGCCGCTGCCACTCCAGCGAGTTCGGTCTGCTCGGAATACGAATGGCATGGCGTAAAGGCTGCTGTAGGGGTTGGTACCGCAGTTGTACACGTTGCCAACCACGACGATCTCGTTCGTACCATCCCCATTCAGATCGGCAATGGTCGGTGGACTGTTGGCGAAGTTTGGTCGATGTTCGGACCCACAGTTAGCGTAACCTCGCAAGTCGACGCTGTGTTGCACGTGCACACCGACCTGGCTCCAAACTTTTCCAGCGCCGTAAATCGCATTGGCCGGAAGCTGGTTACCGTCGCTATCGAGGGCCGTGATGTAGTGCGTGTCGGTGGGACCAATGATCTCTTTCCTGCCGTCGCCCGCCAGGTCTGCTACCGCGACGTTCTGGTTGTACATGCCCCAGCCATAGCCGGGTTCGCCGTCGCGTCGTGCGGGCCATCCCCCTTTCACCGTTCCGTTGGCGCGGAAGACGTTGATATGTTTGGTTGCCCCAGAGCCAGCCTTGCCGACGATGATCTCGAACTGGCCGTCGCGATCAATGTCTTCGACCGCCAATGAGCGAATCTCGCCCCCATCGCCGAAGGCGGTCGCGGTCCAGACTACCCCGCCCGTTGCGTTGTAGACGCTCAGTCGGCCCGCACCGCGTCCAACGATGATTTCAGTCGAACCGTCGCCCGTCAAATCAGCGACTGCAACTCCTGGCCAGATTCGGTTGCCGCTGCTTGCGCGCCAGATCAGCCTGCCGTCGACGCCAGAAACTGCCGTCAAATCGTAGGAGCCCCAAAGAACTTCTGGAGTTCCGTCACCGTTCAGGTCAGCCACGGCAGGAGAAGAATACCAACCCGTCTGGCACCAGCTCGAAAAGCAGCCGCCATAAGCCCATTTCAATGTGGGCGCTGCCACCACTGAGACCGGTGAGGGACCAGCCGCTTGGGGCAACGAGACAGGCGCAGACGCAGTTGCCTCCTGGCTTACGCTGGCCATCTCAAAACCGAACGAGAGAAGCAAAGCCAACCAGGGCACCGCGCTTCGTCTCGCAACCGGAAAAGGCATCGATAGGAATCTCCAGGCTGGATCTGCCAGGGAACGCCGACCGGGAGGTCGTTCGCATCGGCCAAGCAAGCGGGCTTCCTCCAGCGGATCCAGATATCGATTACTCTTTCGGCAAAGCAGGCAGTTTTCCAGATGTGAGAAATGGTGCCCATGCTCAGAACGCGAGAGCATGACCATTCGCGTCGGCCACCGGGGTTTCACTTGTGCGACAGAAAGGACATGATGGTACTCGCTGCTCCAAATGGATCGTTCCTCCAACTGACGGTGGGAAAACTCAAGCGTGCTGCTTTCTCACCAACAGGAAACCGGTGTTTTCGAACGACCTGGGACGAGAGATCGTTGCTTTTGTATATTGGGTCAGAGAGGGGAGCAGCGGGAGGCCGCTGGCGGAGTAGGCGAAGGTTCCAAAGCGGGTCGCTGGTCATTCGCGCGAAGCGTGGCGACGTGCCCTTGGAACCTGCTTTGAATCTCGGCTGGCAGGCACGGAAGCTGTGAAAAAATTATTAAAAAAAAGTCTTGACTAGCGATATCGCTATGATATACTGTCTCCCTCCTGGAATTCCTACCGGAGGAGACCGTCATGGGCCACCAGTCCAAAGTGCAGGTGATCGAACGCGGAGGCATCCAGCGCCAGTTCTACTTGATTTGTCCGGCCCCGTTGGCTCAAGCCTTGGAGATGGAAAAGGGCGAGACCATCGAGTGGATCGTCGAAGATAAGTGGACCCTGACGGTGAAACGGCTGACGGCCCGCGCGGCGAAGTCGAAACCGGGAGGGGCGCATGGACAACGCTAGCCCCTCGGCGCCGGGCGCCCCAGCGAGTGGAGTCGTCGAGCCGGCAAAGCCGCGCTTGAAAGCGATTGACCGTCGGCAGATGCGTTTGCATCCGGTCGAAGTGGAGCGGCTGGTGGAGCCCGATCACGCGGTGCGGGCGATCTGGGAGTTGGTGGGTCGGAGAGACCTGTCTGGGTTTTAGGCCCCCA
>VFZK01000456.1 GCA_016871215.1 Acidimicrobiia bacterium
GTTCCTCGCTCCGCTGCAATGCGCCGCTACGATGAAGGGGACATTTTATGCGAACCTAACTTTGGGGTTGACAACCAACGGCCTTCTCATGGAAGCGCAGACCTGCATGGTTTGCAGGTCTGCGGCTCGAAATGAGTCGGCTTACAGAAGGCCAAGGTCTCAGGCTACAGCGTCAGGATGAAGGTTTTCCAAAACGCCTGGACTGGAAGGCAAACGCCAGGCATTGCGAATCCTCAATGTTACTGCCGCAGACCCGCAAGCAGCGCGGGATCTGCTCTACAACAGGCAGCCGGGACTCCCTGTCGTGCAAGTATTGATATTCCTGTAATGATTGAAGTGGAAAGGAGCCATCAACATGATCCCCTCCAAACAGCATCCTGCAACGCCGGTACGATTGGCACTGCTGTCTCTCCTGCCCCTGCTTCTCATCTCGTGTGCAGGAGAGCAACTCGAGAATTGGAAAGCGCGCAACGCTGAAGTCGTCAAGAAGAACAATATCAAGGGTCGGGAACGGAAGGTTCCGACCACAGAAGTCAAGCTCAAGCAGGAACCGGGCAAGGTGTACGAATCGCAGCAACTTCCGAAGATCACCATTGCACCTGGTGTGACGGCTACGGCTGCTTGGGGCGCCGGCAGCTTGCTCGAGCTGCTCGAAATGGAAAAAGAAAGCGCCTACCCGGAACAGACGCTGAATGAAGAACTGATCACCGTCGTCCAGGAAGGGTCCGGCACTTACACGGTGGGTGACAAAACCCTGGAGTTGACCAAAGACAGCGTGCTCTATCTCACGCCCGGCACTAAGCGTGGAATCAAGGCAGGGCCGAACGGGTTGAAGTCGATAGAAGTGTTCTCGCCGGCACGTCTTGATCATTTGAATCTGGCTGGAGCCGGTATGCCGGAGACCGCGAAGGTTGGGTTTCCCGACCAAGGAGTGACTCCGTCGCTGGAGCCAGGCAAGGTTCATAACCTGAACGAAGTCCAGTGGACGGCTATCACGAAGCCGGACCCGAGCCAACCTTACAAACAGAGTCACGCCCATTCGCGGCTCGTTTGGGGGAAGAATGCCATGTTGAGCTTCGTCAAGATGGACCCCAAGTCCACGTTCCCGTTGCACATTCATCCTGAAGACCAGTTGATGATCTGCCTGAGGGGCTCCATGGAGGAGGGGTTGATCGATGCCCGCTTTCCGATGGATGGGACGAAGCGGCACGTGGTTCTCCAACCGGGCGGCATGGCCCATTCGGGACATCTGAGTGAATATGGAGCCGAAGCCCTAGACGTGTTTTGGCCGGTGCGTCCCGACTACATTGAATTCTACGAAAAGCAGAACGCGCGCTACCGCGAAGTGATTGCTCCGGGAACTCAGCCTGCGAAAGTGGCCGAGGGCTTCACCTTTTCAGAAGGCCCCACCTGGCTCAAGGGGAATCTGTACTTTTCCGACATGCACTTCCGCGATCACCGGAAAGGCGACTGGTCCAGCGATCTCAAACGCAGCCGGACCATCCGCATGGCGCCCGATGGAAAGTGGAAAGCCATGCTGCAAGGAATGCAAACCAACGGCACGATTGCGTCCAAAGGTGGCAACCTTCTCGTGTGCGACATGTTTGGCCATCGGGTCATCGAGGTCGACCCCAGCTCCGGCAGAGTGCTCAAGACGGTCTTGGACAAGGTGGACGGCAAGGCGGTGGACGGTCCTAACGACTTAGTGATGGACCTCAAAGGCGGACTCTATGTGACCGATCCGCAATTCACTCCCGACAAAACGAAGAGCATGCCGGGTACGCAAGTTTACTATGTGCCACCCGACGGCAAACCCAAAGTGGTCATTGGCGCTGGAGAATACGCTATGCCTAACGGCATCGAGATCTCGCCTGATGGCAAGACCTTCTACGTGAACAACACCTGGAAGACGCCTGGCGAAAACTTCGTTTGGGCTTACGACGTTAGCGAAGACGGTGCGCTGTCGAACAAACGGAAGTTCGCGAAGCTGGCCTTGACGCCGGACGTGCTAAGCAAACCTGATCCGAGCGACCGCTTCAACTCACAGGCTGATGGAATGACCGTCGACACGGATGGCCGCCTCTACGTCTCAACTTTGTCAGGCGTTCAGATTTTCGATGCGAAAGGCGAAACGGTGGGGACCATCTGGTGCCCTCAGTTTCCTGTGAGCTGCACCTTCGGCGGTCCAAACTATGACGTGCTCTACATGGTGGGTGAATCTTCCGCCTGGTCGATTCAGACCAAGGTGAAGGGCTTCCGAGTGCCAGAGGGAATGAATTGATACTCGTTGCAACACTTGGAGAAGCTGGCGAAGTGGCCTCCAGCCGCCCGCCCCAAGGAGCGTGGGTTCTGCTCTAGGCAAGGGCTTCGCCCTTGATATCCGGGTTGCGACAGGTAGGGCGCGGTGTCCTCACCGCGCCGTTTTCCCAACGCATCGGCACTTCGCGGCGGGCTGAGGACAGCCCGCCCTACCTGCTGCCGTGTCGCGCCGACACAAGAACAAAACCCTCGTTTCATCGCGCATAACCGGCTAACCAAAGGCTGCCGCCCTTGATATCCCGAGAATCGTCCTCGTCCTCGAATCCCAAGGCCGAGGACGACGACGAGGACGAGCCCGAGAAAAACGAGAACAAGATCCCCGTAACGTCGTGCATAACGGGCTACGCCTGGGCATACAGGGCCCTTCACGAACTCGGTATCGCTGCCTGAACATCGACACCATTTTTCGCCAGGGTCGCCTCAAAGCGCCCTAGGATGTCTCGACGTCAGCTGACAAAGCGGAGAACAGCATGGCAAACTACCTAGCCGGTTTCACGGCAGTGCAACGACTGGCTGCAATTCTTTTCCTGCTGGCCGTCCTCGTGCAGGGGCTCTACGCTGCTCCGCACGAGCCCTCCGATGTGCAGTGGGTCGCTGAGGAGGTGACGCCGCCCAAGAGCTTCACGGGAGGAATCGAAGGTCCGGTCTGCGATTGGCTCGGGAACCTGTATGCCGTGTGCTACCAAAAGGACAAGACCATCGGCAAAGTGACGCCCGACGGAAAGGCTTCGCTCTTTGCGGTCGTCCCGAATGGGGGAGCTGTCAACGGATTACGCATCGACAGCCAGGGCTTCCTGATTGCTGCCGACTACGTCAATCACATCGTGCATCGGGTCGATCCTCGGACAGGTGAATTTCTCGAATCCCTGACGAAGGATTGGAAGGGGCCGCAGTTTCACCAGCCCAACGACGTGGGCATCGCCAGCGACGACACAATCTATTTCACCGATCCAGACTGGAAGTCGCCGACTGGAGGCCGAATCTTCATGATCACGCCAGGACCCGCGCGTCGAACGGTTCAGCTCGACGACGGTTTGAACAGTCCGAACGGCATCACGGTTTCCCCTGACGACCAGCGCGTCTATGTCGGCCAAAGCAACGCGCACAACGTCCTGGTTTACGATCGGCGGGCCGACGGCACCTTGCACAATCGGCGGGTGTTTATCGATTTCCCTTCTCAGGGCGTATCCGACAAGGGCCTGCCCGATGGAATCCGTTGCGACACACAAGGGAATCTGTATGTCTCGATGGTCTACACAGGAAGGGTGTACATTGTCCATGCTGATGGAAAGCTCCATCCCAAGTCGATCGACGCCTTGGGAAAAAGTCCCGCCAATGTGACCTTTGGTGGCCCCGATCGCCGAACCCTCTACATCACAGAAAAAGAACACGGAAGAATCGTCAAGGCGCGCGTGGCTTACCCCGGCCTGCGGTAGCTTTCACGGGTCGGAGCAAGAACTGGAGCTACGCGCAGCGTCCTGGAGTGCGGCAGTCTTCTGCCGCTGTCCCGAACGTAAGCGAGGACATTAGGTTGACTCTGGCGCCGGCTGTCGACCTCGTCCAACCCAAAGTCACACCACACAACCAAAGCGCTAGAGAACTATACATAGCGTCTTAAGTAATGCTGCATAGTCGGAATAGTGTTTTGTTGGGTTTTGACCACTGTTGCATCTGCGTTGAAACCGCCCGAACCAGCTCTTCCAGCTGG
>VFZK01000457.1 GCA_016871215.1 Acidimicrobiia bacterium
TTGTTTTCAATCTTGCTTTCGAGTCAGCGCTCTCGTCAACTGATTCTGTCTTTCTTCCAACTTGCTGAGACTAAGTATGCAGCAGAGACCACTTAGTGCTGGTACTTTCGCAACTATTGATAGCACTACGCTTACAAGGCCTTCGGTCCATTTGCAGGCTTCCAGACAGGCTGGGTGACTTGGTTGCTCCGCGCCACGAGTTTGGGAGCCTTGTCGAGCGGACTGGTCACCTACCTCGCTCACTTTTGGCCTATCGTTGCAGCTGGTTGGTACAAACCCTTGGTCATGGCCACCGTCTTGGGGGCCTTCGTGGTGGTGAACTTTCTGGGCGTTCGCTCGGGCGCTCGGCTAGTGAATCTGCTCACCGTGGCAAAGCTGCTTCCGCTAGTGCTATTTGTGGGAATCGGCCTGTTCGCCGTGGACTTGCACCGAGTGCTTCCGGTTCAGAAGATCGCGTTGGAGCGACTGGGTGAAGGCGCGCTGCTGCTGATTTTCGCTTTCGGGGGATTCGAGATCGTCGTGATTCCGGCCGAGGAAATGGCCGACCCGCGACGTGACGTGCCGCGATCGCTGCTGGCGACGATGGGGGTGGTGGCTCTGATCTACGCCTCAATCCAGTGGGTCGCGGCAGGAACCTTTGACGGGCTGGCCAATGCGCAAGCGCCGCTGGCTGCTGCTGCGGCCCAGTTTATGGGGCCTGTGGGAGCTGCTGCGATGACTGTGGGCGCGGTGTGCTCGATTACCGGAACCATCAGCGGCTTAATGCTGGCGGGGCCCCGCGTCACCTATGCACTCGCCCAAAACGGCCAGCTGCCCGCATGGTTTGGTGTGGTGCATTCAAGGTACCGCACGCCGTACTTCTCCATTCTGTTTCTCGGGGCAGTCGCTTTGGCGCTGGCTGTTTCCGGCACGTTCGTTGAGCTGGCAGGGCTGGCGGCGATTGCGCGCCTGCTGCAATATATCGCGACCTGCCTGGCGTTGGTGAAACTCCAGCCGGTGATCGACTCGGATCCATCGAGTCTCAAATTACCAGGAGGGCGGACTCTGCCGCTGCTGGCTGTCGCTCTTTGTGCCGGTCTCATGCTGCAAAGCAAAGCGAAACAGATCTATCTCGCCGCGGTCGCGTTGGGCCTGGGTGCTGGGCTGTTCTGGCTGGCTCGCCGCCTGCGCACAACGGGCCACCAGCGGCGGTAGCGGACTGGTTGCTACCCAGCTCACAGAGGCAACGTCACGCAAAACTCCGACCCTTGGCCTAGCGTGCTCTTGACCGAAACGTGGCCGCGATGCGCTTCGACAATGTGCTTGACGATCGCTAAACCCAGGCCAGTGCCACCTTGTTCGCGGGAGCGGGCCTTGTCGACCCGGTAGAAACGTTCGAAAATCCGCGGCAAGTCAGATGACGGAATGCCGATGCCACGATCCTTGACGCACAATTCGACGCCGTCTCGTCCCCCGTTGAGCCGCACGTCCAAGGTGATCTTGCCCGCTTCCGGAGTGAATTTGACGGCGTTGTCCAACAAGTTGATCAACACTTGCCGAATGCGGTCTCGATCCGCCGTGATCGGAGGCAATCCGGCAGCGACCGAGGCTTCGAGGTCGTGTCGTTTCGACAGCCCGAGTGGGCGAATGCTTTCGAGGACGTCTCTGGCGAGCGTTGGCAGGTCAAACACTTCCAGCTTGAGCTGGAACGATTCCGATTCCAGAGTCGCAAGCGTCAGCAGGTCCATGGTGAGATCTGAAAGGCGAAGCGCCTGCGACTTGATGATCTCCACAAAGCGGCGGTTGTGAGCCGCGTCTTCCAGGGCGCCATCAAGCAGCGTTTCGGCGAAGCCACGAATCGACGTCAGCGGTGTGCGCAGTTCGTGGGAAACGTTGGCGACGAAATCTCTCCGGATATTCTCCAGCTCCTTCATTCGAGTGATGTCGTGCAACACGGCGACTACACCGCCGGACTCTGGGCCGGCTTCTTCGAGTGGCACCGCCACAACCTCGAAACTGCGGCGCGTGCCTAGTGCCATTTCGACGATAGCGCTAGCTTCCTTTTTTTCGGCCAGCACCCGGTCTAGAATCCCTTTCAATTCCGCGTTGCGGACGACCTCAATCACTTTCTTGCCCACGCTGTCCTTAAGGCCTGTCTGCAAAATCCGACCGAGCACCGGATTCATGAGAGTGATGCGACCTTCCTTGTCGACGGCGAGCACGCCAGCTCGCATCCCTTCGAGAATCGCTGCGACCCGATTTCGTTCCCTGCGCAAAGCGTCGATGGTTTGTTGCAGCGCGTCGGCCGTGGTGTTCAACGATTCCGCCAAGCTCCCAAGCTCGTCAGCGGTGGTGTCCTTCACCCGGGCATCGAGATTCCCGTGCGCCACCTTCTCCGAGAACAATCGAATGCCATCGATGCGCCTGGTCAGTGACCGGGTGAACAGATACCCGAGGGCCAAGGCCAGCAGGAAGAGGCCGCTCCAAATCAACAACAAGCCCTGTTGCGTCGCGCGGAAGCCCTCGGATATCTCCTGCAAAGGCAGAGCAAGCCGTAGAACTTGTCCACGCGTTGTTTCCGATTCCAAGCGGTGGGCCAGGTATAGCTCGTTCCTCTTTACCGTCCGGCTGAAGCGAATGCTGGAACCGCTGCCGCGTCTCTGAGCGTCCTGCACTTCAGGCCTTCCGGAATGATTGTCCATCGCAACCGGGTTTCCCTGATTATCGGCAAGCACCCTGCCATCGGCTTCTATCAGGGTGATGCGAAAGCCCGACTGGCGCCCAACACTGTCCGCCCAGCGCTGCAGAGAAACCATCGAGCGATCGGACGGCAGGGATTGCGAGAGGATCTTTGCGGCGGTCAGCAGCCGTTGGCTCTCGAGTTGAACGTAGTTTTCGTGGACCCGGTAGCCGATGTAGAGATAGGTGGCCGCCAGCACCGCAAGCAGCAGCACAACGTACGAGACCAGGATCTTGAGGAAAAGGCGGCTCTTCAGGATGGCCATGCGAACTTGTATCCGACGCCGCGCAACGTGCAAATGCAGGGCGGGAACTGGGGGACCTCCTCGATCTTGGCACGCAGTCTCCGGATGTGGACATCGACAGTTCGAGGGCTTACAAATGATTCCCCTTTCCAGACCCGATCGAGGACTTGGTCCCGGGTGAAGACCCGATTCGGAGCGGAAGCCAATAGAAAGAAAATGCTGAACTCGATGGCACTCAGGAGAACCGGTGTGCGGCGGAAAAGAACCAGCCGCTTCTCATAGTCAATCTGAAGGTCGCCGAAAGAAAGAACCGTGTCCGAAGCAAACGCTCCCTGTGAGCGCCGCAGCACCGCCTTGACGCGGGCAGCCAGCTCGCGAGGGCTGAACGGCTTGGAAACATAGTCGTCGGCGCCAATCTCGAATCCGATCATCTTGTCGATCTCGTCGGACCTCGCGGTCAGGAAAATGATTGGGATCGCCTCGGTCGTGAGGTCGGCCTTCAGCTTGCGGCACACCTCATTGCCCGTCAGACCTGGCAACATCACATCGAGAAGAATCAGGTCGGGGCGGTCGTTTCGAGCAGACCTTAGGCCCGTAGTTCCGTCGCTGCAGGTTTGGACGGTGTAGCCTTCCCGGGCCAAATTGTACCGGACCAAGTCCTGAATATCCGGGTCATCCTCAATCAGCAGGATTCTCTTCATTGGGATTGGAAGAGCCGAAGTGGGTCCGAAACGGCTCTATCGTGCCTGCCTGCGCAACGGTCAATCAGGCTGGACTCATCTCACCGGAAAGAAAGTCTAGCATAGGAGTCTCGCCGGAATCGTGGATCGATCTGGCGCAATCGTCGGCAACGGCGGCCCACGTGAAACTTCCTTTCCCCAATTCAGCCAGGGCAAACGCATCTAAATTTAGCCCAATAGGAGCTGGAGGAGGTAATCGTTGTCCCCGCCCGCTCTGAGGCGCTTTCCTTTGACGCCTTGCTTGGGGGTTTGTTCTTTCTTGAGGAGGTTGA
>VFZK01000458.1 GCA_016871215.1 Acidimicrobiia bacterium
CTATCAAGTCTGGCTAGGTCGTCTTTGCAAACCGCCTATCCTAGGGCACTCCCGCTTTCCTTTCAATCCCTCCGTTCCGGTTCAGTCGCTATAAGCCCGCTCGGCGCATAATCTGGGTTGTATGGCCGTGCCGAGGCGGTGTAGATGTCGCACTGTTCGATCGTGATAACGTAAAATAATCCTGTCTCGGGGTTATAAGAGGGAGAAAACCAGTTGCTCGCACCCTTAATGCCTGGACAGGCAATCTTGCCGGTAAGCGTGGGATCCATGTCGGGAACCACATCGGGCCGGCCATTGGGCAGAATGTCTCTGGCCCACGTCAGCTTCTTCACGAACGGTTTCGCAAGCAGCACCTTTCCATCGGTACGATCCAAAACGTAAAAGAACCCATTGCGATTGGCCTGAACCAGCAGTTTTCGTTGTTTGCCCTGAAAGGTCGTGTCGATGAGGACCGGAAATTCCTGCGCGTCCCAATCGTGCGTGTCGTGAGGCGTGAACTGGTAATGCCACTTGAGAGCTTGCCCGTGCCGGCGTCGAGCGCAACCACAGAATCTGAATAAAGGTTGTCGCCGGGTCTGGATTCCCCATAGAAATCTGGACCGGGGTTGCCCACAGTCCAGAACAACAGGTTCTGTCTGGCATCGTAGGTGCCAGTCATCCAGGTTCCGCCGCCCGAAATGCCGATGGGATGGCCTCCCCAGGTCTCGAAGCCCGGTTCGCCTGGTCCGGGAATGGTGTAGAAGCGCCAGAGCTGCTTTCCTGTCGCCGCGTCGTAAGCATCCACAAACCCGCGGACACCGCAGTCACCACCGCTGATACCCACGATCACCTTGCCGTCGATAGCCAGTGGGGCCAGTGTGGCACCGATCTGGGAGTTCTGCTCGTACCCACCGTATTCTCTATCCCAGAGCAGCGCCCCGGTCTTGGCGTGCAGCGCGAGCAGGTGCGCATCGCTGCTCACTACGAACACCCTTCCGCCAAACACGGCGACACCGCGATTGCCATCCTGGCGCTTGGCCTGCGTGTATTTGAAGTGCCAGATTTCGCGCCCGGTACGCGCGTCCAGCGCGTAGACCTCGTTCGTGTGGCTGATGTACATCACACCGTCGACGACCAAAGGCGTCGCCTGCAGCCGCTTCGACTCTTTGACGTGATACACCCACTGCGGGACCAGGCTCCAGGTTGCCTACATTGGCTGCATCGATTTGCTTCAGAAGGCTGTAACGCTGGGCGGTGAGATCGCCCGAGTAGCTCAGCCAATTCGCGGCCGGAAGTTTCAGCAGGTCTTGAAAGGACACTTCAGCCTGCAGAGAAAACGCCGAAAGCAAGGCGCACATGACCACTGCGTGAGCTTTCAGCACTGGCTTCGAGCAAAACTCTCGCCGCATCGGGAAGGCAAGCCAACCCCAGCGGCGCGGCCGTGTCGGTATCATGGTTCTTTGCCGTGTTCGATTCTTCGAGACTGCTCCGCCGGCGCCTCTAGGGACTGGCGGCTGAGAAAGGCCAGAAGATTCTGCTTTTCGACGTCGGAAAGCGAAGGCTGGGGCATGAGGGAAGCCGTGTGGTGAGTTAACGACCTGAGGTCGTTCTTGAGAAGCAGATGCAAGTTCCCTTCAGCATCCAGAATCTGGATGCGATAGTTACTGTGGTTCTTCGCAGCGCCTGAGATGCGCTGGCCGTCCCTGGTGACAGCTTCCACGCGTGCGTAGCCAGGCTCAATGAGCGCGTTCGGAGCTTCGATCGACTTCCTGATCCGGTCTGCCGATCGCCGGGCGCCGACGTTCGACAGATCCGGCCCCAACAGTCCTCCGCGGCCTCGAATCATGTGGCACCGGGAACACTGGCCGCTGGCGAAAAACAGCGCTTCACCGGTCGCAGCGTCTCCAGCCACTGGCTGCTCCATAGCGCTGGCATTCAGACTGCGGATGAATGAGATCAGCTGCCAGATCTGGGTGTCGGAGAGCGACGAAGGCGGCATCTGCGTTCCCGCGACGCCCTCCTTGATAATGTCGAACATTCGCCCATCGTCTATCTTTCGGACTCGCTCGACGTCGGCGAGCCGCGAGCCTCGTCCCCCTTGGCCCGTGGGACCGTGACACACCGCACAGCCTGAGCTGTACTGCGCCTGTCCGGCTTCAACAGCTGCCTTGCTCTGGCCCAGCGGGTTGGCTATCTTCTTCTCAGGAGCTTTGTCCTGGGCGCCTGCGGAAACGACGAGCAGAACAGCGCACGAACCAACGGTAAGCCAATGCTCGGTTAGCATAGCCATATGACCGACGAGAACGGCGCAATGGCGTTACTTCATCCCCGCAGCACCTGGCGAACGATTTGTACTGCCTCTTCCACCTGGGAGCGGGACACATCCAGATGGGTCACAGCCCGAATCTTCACCGGACCCACTGGACTCATTCGCAGCCCGCAGGCGACCAGCTTCTCGAGCAGGACGGCCGAGGTTAAGCCTGTCTGAGCGATGTCGAAGATCACAATGTTGGTTTCCACGTCTGCCGGGTTCAAGGCAATTCCCGGAATCTCTGCCAAGCCAGCCGCCAAAACCTGGGCGTTGGCATGGTCTTCGGCGAGTCGCTCAACATGATGGCGCAAGGCGTAGACCCCACCTGCCGCCACGATACCCGCTTGCCGCATGGCTCCACCCAACCGCTGTTTCCACTGCCAGGCTTCGAAAATGAAGTCCTTGGATCCGGCAAGGACGGCGCCTACCGGAGCGCCCAGCCCCTTGCTCAGGTCGATCCATACTGAATCGAAGCCGCTCGCGTAGTCTTTGGCGGAGACCCCAGAGGCCACGACGGCGTTGAGCAGTCGGGCCCCATCCATGTGTGTGAATAGGTGATGTTGGCGGGCCGTTGTGCAGACGTCGCGAACCGTCTGCAGCGGCCAAACGGTTCCTCCACCCATGTTCGAGGTCTGTTCCACGGAGACGAGCCGCGTTTTGGGCTGGTAGCGCGATACCGGACGAACGGCAGCCTTTACCTGAGTGGACGTGAAGACGCCCCTCTCGCCAGGCAATCCGGTGACGATGACTCCAGCCAGCGCCGCCGGGCCGCCACCTTCTGCGTTGAGCGGATGGGCGGTTCGGTCCAGCAGCAGTTCGTCTCCAGGACGGCAGTGCAGCTTGATCGCGATCTGGTTGCACATCGTCCCAGATGGCAAGAACAGCGCTGCTTCTTTGTCCAGCAGCTCGGCCGTCATCTCCTGGAGCCGATTGACCGTGGGATCTTCTCCCTTCTGCTCGTCTCCCACCTCCGCATCGCACATGAATCGCCGCATCTCGAGGGTGGGCTTGGTCATCGTGTCGCTGTAGAGCTCGATTCTTACCTGGGGGGGCATGAGGCCGTTACCTTAGTGCGCACTGCCGATCGGCGAAGGCAGCGCAAAATAAACCGGCAAAGTGGCGTGCATGCTAGCAAGCCGTAAAAGAAATTGTCAAATCAGTGGAAATTCGACAGATTGGTAGTGCCGACAGAACGTCTTGAAGGTCCTTCGAAGTCTGGCAAGTTCTCGAGTCGAGCCCTTGATGACACCTGGTCTACTGATTTGGATCCGGCAGCCAGGGTTAGTTTGAGGCGTATCACTTTGACGGGCTCCTGTGAAGGCGTCCCTGGTGTTTGATCGGCGCAGCTCTCCTGGCAGCAAGCCGGCATCGCGCGATTCCAGTGTGATGCTGCGGAATTGCCGTGTTTTCCAGGCCCGAGTCCTCCTCTAACGGTCGGGCCCCCAAAGCGCTCGGCAAATCCGTCAAATCAGCAGCCTGTATTCTTAGCCTGCCCGTCAGCAGGGGCTTTCACGTGGAGTCAATGGGACGTGGACAGAGTCACTGCTGTCCAAGATAAATTGGGATAGGGAAGAGCTGTGTTGATCTAGTTGGAGATAGATCGACCTCCGGTTCATTTTCAGAACCAAGTTCCCCTGGGGATTTCCGATGCTCGGTGTTAGGTGC
>VFZK01000459.1 GCA_016871215.1 Acidimicrobiia bacterium
GAAACCAGTGAGGCTTTCATCAAGATCGCCATGATTCACCTGAATGCTCCGCCGTCTGGCGCAGCATTCAGAGGGTTTTTAAACACCCTCTTATAGAATTCCGACTGATTTGTCCCGCACAAAATCGTCAATCCCAGAAATTCTCTCCCCAATGCGGATGCCGGAATTTGACTCGCACTTCCAATTGCACCCTTGGCCGACATACGAATTGACGCCCAAAAACCGCTGTGAGTAGAATGACAAATCTTAATCTAGACGACTCGCCTATCTGCGAACACAAGAAGTCAACGAGGACCTAATCTATGCGATGGCTAATCGGTCACGTTCTGCAAGGCTTCGTTGGCGCAAGGTTCGGCCAGCTTATCCTCCGCCCAACCCTGGCCTGCAGTTTAGTGTTGCTGCTAACGGCCGGCTCTGGTCACGCGGCCTCTGCCAAGGAGGAAGTTAAGCTTGAGAAAGTGTCTCCCAAAGCCTACTACCTCGACCAGCTCGTCAAAGGCGTTCCAGTGGTCATGAAGTCGTTTGTCGAAGAGACGGGGCGATTCGCCCTCGATGGCTGGATCCCGGACTACCAGGAGGTGATCTACCCGCTCGCATATTTGGCGACCACCAAAGAGCTGGCCTCGACTTACCTTCGAGACGAGCAGCTTGTCAATGCAGTGATGAAGGGAGGCGACGCGCTGCGCGAATCCCAATACGAAGACGGCACTATCGAGTACCTAAAGCCGGACGGGACGAGCTGGGGTCGCATCTATCCTCCCAGGCTCCTGGCAGCTTGGTTGGAAACCTACGTTCTTTTGAAGGACCGTCTGGACGCTGACCGGCGAGCCCGGTGGGAGAAGGGCCTGAATCTGATGGTTGAAGGCACGCACCAGCAGCTTCTTGGAAAGCGGAATCCACGGCTATACAGCGGCATCTTCCGCAGCGAC
Organism: Acidimicrobiia bacterium; assembly: GCA_016871215.1. Lineage (GTDB taxonomy): Bacteria > Acidobacteriota > Terriglobia > Versatilivoradales > Versatilivoraceae > VFZK01. Next base: position 930 of record VFZK01000459.1, read on the forward strand.
GAGGTGCCATGGGGTTGGGGTAACTTTGAAGTCAATAGTTTGAGCGTCTGGGACGGATTGAACGTCTTCCGAGCCGGGCAAATCTTCGACCGCAAGGACTGGCAGCAAAACGGACAACGCATGATCCACTCAGCCCTGGAAACCCTGGATCCTGCATTCTTCTTCTGGCCGGAGTTCGGCGGTCCATCCCCTTCACAGCAGCTCGAGTATCTCCAAGCGATTGGTTTGTACTACGAGCATTCTGGCGACCTCGCTGTGTTCCCGTATCTGGAACGTGGTGTGGAATTCCAGATCAAATATGTCTATCCCGATGGATCGCTGGTTGAAACGGTTGATGGCCGCTCTCGGTATTTGGCAGAACCGGTGCACGATGCCCACTATGTTTTTACCCAGCTCGACGAAGGCCGTCGGTTTGTGAAGTTCCTGGTGGCCCAACTGTCGCGACGCGGAACGGTCGTTCAGTTCGACGGGAGCCTATTACGCAACTTGCGTTACTACCATGAAGGGGACGAAGCTAGGCTGCCGATCGAGAAGAAGTCCTACACCTTGAGTTCAGGAAACAAAGCGGCTGTGCGGCGGAAGGGCCCGTGGTTTTACGCTCTGAGCGGATTCACGGCACCGACGACGCGGAACCGATGGGGGCTGGACAGGCAGAACTTTGTTAGCGTCTGGCACGAGAGCGTGGGACTTGTCATCGGCGGCGGGAATTCCAAGGGACAGAGCGAATGGAGCAACTTCATTTTTCCTCGCTCGGGCCGCCTCGCCTATGTGCCAAACAATGGAGAAGTTCGGGAAAGCCAAGTCGTACTGACCTACGGGGACAACAAAGCTTCGCTCGATCTCTCGCCGGAATCGAAATCGGAGCTAAGGATTAAGGCCGCGCTTCTGGACACCACAAGTTCCGCAACCGGACAGCTGCTGCTTCATTTGAAGGCAGGGAACACCTGCAAGACGGCGTCGGGTGGTGTCTTGTCTCTCAGTGACCGCACGATCGAGATTACCGCGGAAGATTCGGGCGGCTGGGTCGAATTCGAAGGATGGCGGATTAACCTGCCAGCGGGAAGCAAGGTCAATTTCCCCTCTTATCCGTTCGATCCAGAAGATCGCCACGGAAAAGCTGCATTGAGCGCAGCACGAGGCATCCTGTCGTTTCCGCTCAACCCCACTACCCCAACTGTCACGTTCACATTGAACGTGCTAAAGCCCTGAACTGCATCATCAGGGCCAGATTCAGGACAACGCCAACCCGGGAAACTTCGGTCGCATGTCAAGCTGACCAAAGTTTCCCGAGAGTCATCATCAAGCTCGCTGCTCGCTTCACGGAGCCACTTCTTCGCTAAAGAAGGCGCTTGCCGTCCCCGTTCCATTTGCCGTCGTGACCGGTGCGAAGACGCGCGACACGGCAATCAGATTAACGGGCGTGGTATTAGTCGACCTGACCTCGATGGGGCCAAACGTGTCTGAAAGCCCCAGGAATCCAGGAACATCTTCTGTCTGAAGAAAGCCATAAGGCGCCAGTGTGATGGACCTTGTGGCTCGCTGCGTGCCGCCGTTATCCCGGAACCGGATCTCGACGGTGTTGGGGACATTACCGTCGTTGATGACGATGAGGCCAGTCCGAAATAGGCCGATCGAGGTAGATGTGGGGACGATCAAGCGTGCTGCCTTGCCTCGAGTTCCCTGCAAGACGGCGGCATCGAGCCTGGTGTTATCGATCGGGGTCGAGAAGGCACCGATCGCCTGGGTCGTTTCCAAAAGAAGGTACCCCTGACGATTCGGGGTTGTTTGTGACTCCATCAGGTCTCTGATGACGCCCCCGACCTGAAACAACCCGTTCGGCGGCGACGTATACTGTTTACTTGCCACCACGCCACCGCTCTGATCGATGAACTGCACCGTCACCGTCGCGGCCGTCGACGTAAGATTCGTCAATCCCAGGTTGGTCCGGTAGGCATTGCTTTCGACCGCGAAGGGCACGATGAGAGCCGTCTGCGATGGCGTTGCTGTCACGCTGGGTGCATCAGGCGGCCGGCTGATGGTCTCCTGCGTGTAGATGAAATCGCCCGTGTTTGCGGAATTGTTGTTGGCTGCGTTCGCGGCAACGCTGAACACCACCTCGCCGACGTTGGTCGTCGGAGCGGTCCACGTAAAGTTGAACGTCACGGGGTCGTCAGCCGTGCCCTGGCGGGTACCAGCAGAAGTGTGCTCAATGAACTGAACGGCTGTGGGGTCCGCACGAAGCTGGGTGAAGCCATCGCTCCCTAGCTGCAAGGTCCCGGCCTGCGTCACGCTAGCTCGAACACGAGCGGCCAGCTGGAATCCCCAGCGGCTCTGCCCAGTCTGACGGATGGACACAGTCAGGTTATACGCTTGCCCCAGGACATAGCTTGACGGTACGCCGGTGAGCGCAAGAGTTCCGGAACCCGAATTGACGGCGTTGTCGCGATGGCAAGCGGTGCAGCTGAGCTCGTTAAAAATCGCAGAGCCCGTTCGGCGAACGGCCGGTCCCGTCGAAAACGCCAAGAGCTGCTCAGACGACGCCAGGAAAGCGATCGTACTCACCAGAAGCAAAGCGCGTTTATAGTCTACCTTCATCATTCCTCCTTGATTTGTCTAGGTCGGATACGAGATCCGAGATATTGGATCCAGCCGACCGTGAGCCTACGTCATGTCGGCGAGGGCGTGGTGTAGATTCCGTACCAACCGTTGCAAATGACATTTGTACGGTCGTGATTCGAAAGCGAGTCACTGCTGTCCAAGATAAATTGGGATAGGGAAGAGCTGTGTTGATCTAGTGTAGTGTCCAACAACTAACTGGGCAATAACAGGAAATTAGTTTAGATGAATATCACGCTTGCTCCGGCGAAGAAAAGGCGATAGTCTGCCGGGCATGAGAAAACCAAGAACTTCCAAACCCAAAAGCATTTTGACGGTGAAAGAGTTTCGCCAGCAGTTTGGAGATGAGGAGCAATGCTGGCAGCATTTGACCCACAAGCGCT
>VFZK01000460.1 GCA_016871215.1 Acidimicrobiia bacterium
CTGCCCTCCTACAGCCCGGACCTAAACCCCATTGAAAGAGTCTGGAAGTTAGCCCGGCGCTTGGCCACTCACAACCAATACTTCTCCCAGCTGGAAGAGCTGGTTCGGGCGGTTTCAACGCAGATGCAACAGTGGTCAAAACCCAACAAAACACTATTCCGACTATGCAGCATTGATTAAGACGCTATGTATAGCGGCCGGGGTGGCGTTCTTCCGCGAGAATAGCCGTAGTAGGTTTCTCGTTGTGTCGATCATCGACCAAGGAACGTCATTCCCGCGCAAAACCTGGCCTCGTGAAAGCGCGGAGCGAGCATCCAGGCCATCCCAATGCTGCAGGCTGGCTCGCGACTCGTCTCCCTTGGTTCTTGCTCGGCGCAGGCTACGGCGGTAATCTTCCTGCTACGATTCACCGAAATGGCTCACGGAGGAACTAGCAGTGCCAAACGATCTCAACGACGAATTCCGTGCCGTACCCGACGGGCTGACTGACTTCCTCATGACCTATCCGATGGAAATCGATGCCGGGCAGTTCGCGCTGCTTCCCGGCACGGTCGCGACCATCGACGGGACGGGCGTGGATCCCACTACCCTCAAAGCGAAAGATCAGCGCAGCGTGGTGGCGACACTCAAGACCAGCAGTGTGACGAAAACCAAGCACGGGTTGGCCTTCGAGGTCATCCAAGATGCCGCCACTCCGGTGTTCTGCGATTTCCAGCTCACCCAGGGCGGACCCAACGACTCGCGGGAACCAGCAACCGGGAGTTCTACTACCAGCTTTGGGGCTGGGTGAAAGTCCAGTTTCACGAGCGAGTGAAAAAGAAAAAGTGGCTGGGTTTGAGAACGGAGTATCAGAAGAAAACGAACGAAGCGTATTTGAAGGTGGTGTTTCTGGTGGAGAAGATCTATCCCGACAACAGCACTCTCTTTGAGCTGCACAATCCGCCAGACTAAGAGATGGCTGGCTGATCTGACACGCCTCTTCGACGTCTGCTATTGTGCGACCGGCCCTCAGTCCTCAGTTCTTCAACCAGGTCAAGGGGGTTCAGTGAGGCGAGCGGGCTTGGATGCCTATTCCTGGACCGCCCGGGAGTCGAGAATGAAATTCCTGCCGATTCGGAAGAGCCTAGCTAGCGTGATCCAGCCTGTCAGGCAGTATTCTTCTCTTCGCTCCAACTCTCACTTGGTTCGAGTCTTCCTGCGGAAAGCGGTCATCGCGCTGGCGATGCCTGCGGCGCTGATTTGCCTCCCCAAGACGCTCTTAGGGGTGCAGACCTCGGCGCAGGAGCTCATCCAGGCTCGGGATTGGCAAGCGAGTTCACTATCGAAAGGCCTCTCGCTGAAGAGTCGGGGTGCCCCTGCATCTCTGCTGCTGGCCTACAAGCGGCAGGAACGCTGACCCGTGCAGGTTTGTCGAGGAGTGTCAACGGACATGTCGAAGTTTCTTGAGTGGCTTAGGAAAGGGGTTTTGATTGGCGATGGGGCCATGGGCACGCTGCTCTTGCAAGAGATGAAGCGTTTCAGCTGCCCTGAAGAAGCCAATTTGACGCATCCCGATTTGGTTTTAGGGATTCATCTTCGTTACATCGCGGCGGGTGCGCACATCATCGAGACCAACACGTTTGCGGCAAATAGCCCAAAGCTTCGCGAGCACGGACTGGAAGAGCGAATGGAAGAGATCAACAGCAAGGCGGTTAAGCTGGCGCGCGAGGCTCGGGAGATCTCGGGCAAGGAAGTGTTGATTGCGGGATCCATCGGACCATTGGGCGTCTTTGGCCGTCTGACCAGCGAGTCCCAAATCAACAGCCGACAAGAATACCGCCGACAGGCGGCGATCCTCGAGCAAAGAGGTGCAGAGCTCTTTGTTCTCGAGACCTTTTCCTCTTCTGAGGAACTGCGAACGGCTGTGGAGGCGGTTCACTCGATCAGCTCACTACCGATCGTAGCCCAGCTGACTTTTCCGGGCGGAGAGCTCAGAACTCGAGAGGATGGCGGAATCGGCGAGCGGTTTGCCGAGATTGTGGACCTCCCCATTGCAGCCCTCGGCGTCAATTGTGGAGCGGGTCCGCGGGAGTTGCTGGAAGCTCTCGAGGCGATTCCGCGTAGCAAGAAGTACGTCATTTCGATCTCCCCCAACGCAGGATTGCCGGTCCGCTCCGGAGGACGCTATGTCTACCCTGACTCGACACCTGACTACTTTGCGGACTTTGCCCGCGACGCGGCTCAATTGGGGGCGCGGATCATCGGGGGGTGCTGTGGAACCCGGCCCGAACATATTCAGGCCATGGCGGAGGCGTTGAAAGACATCGTTGTCCCGGATCGCGTGCCTGTTTCAGCGACTGTCGCTCAGCCAGCTCCCCCCCGGGCGGTTGAGCAAGAACTTCCGTCGCGGCTGGCCCGGAAATTCGATGAAGGCAAGTTCGTGGTTTCCATCCAGATTGACCCTCCAAAGGGATCCGAAACCCAAAGATTGTTGGACGCGATCGCTGCCTTTAAGGAGTCGGGGGTCGTCGATCTGATCGACGTCAATAGTAATCCGTTGGGCCGCCTGCACATGGATTCCCTGTGGATGTCTGTTCAGGTCGAGCGGTCAGGATTGGAGAGCCTGCCACACATCACCCCCAGGGACGCCAGCGTTATGGGTTTGCAGGGAAACCTGCTGGGAGCGCATTCGGAAGGGATACGGAACCTTCTGGTGATTACTGGAGACCCTTCCATTGTAGGCGGCTCGGCCGGTGGCAAAGATGTGTACCAAACCGATAATGCGAGCGGCGCTCTTAAGCTGGTTGGCGAGTCCTATCCGTTCGGGCCAGGTGGGCTGTTTCTGCTGACGTTCGACAATCACAACTCGGTCAACGGCATTCGCGAGTTCGCGAAAGCCAAAGGCGCCCAGGTCGTCTACACGCCGGTTTTGCCTCCAGACTTGCTGGTGGACGATGCCAGGCTCGCCGCCCATCTTGCCCGTGGCAAGCGCGGTCACTGTCTTTTTGCCTATCCCGCTCAATCCAACTTTTCAGGGGTTCAGCACTCGCTGGAGTGGATCGATCGGGCACAGGCATTTGGCTGGGACGTGTTGCTCGATGCGGCCGCGTTTGTGCCCACCAATCGCTTGGATCTCAGCCGTTGGCGTCCTGACTTCGTTTCCATTTCGTTCTACAAGATTTTCGGATACCCGACTGGAGTGGGTTGCCTTCTGGCCAGGAAGGCGGCGCTGAAAAAGTTGCTGCGGCCTTGGTTTTCGGGCGGCACAATCACGGTGGCTTCAGTTCAGGCAGGCCGTTACTACCTGCAAGAAGGTCCGGAAGCGTTCGAAGACGGAACGCTCAACTACCTGGCCCTGCCTGCGGTGGAGGGCGGACTCAAGCACATCGAAACGATCGGCATTGCAAAGATCCATCTGCGGGTCAAATGCCTATGCGGTTGGTTAATCGGCGAACTGCAACAGCTCGCTCACAGCAACGGGAATCCGCTGGTGCGTATCTACGGTCCGGTGGACACTCGAAGCCGTGGGGGCACGGTGACGATGAATTTCTACGATCTGCAGGGGCGGTTCGTGGATCACGAGCTGGTCGAGCGAAGGGCAGGCGAGCACCGTATTTCTCTGCGGACGGGTTGCTTTTGCAATCCGGGCGACGGTGAGCTCGCGCTGGAAATTTCTGCCGACGAACTGACCGCTTGCTTTGTCCATTCGAAGGAGCGGCTCAGCCGCGACGACTTCCGGCGCTGCATCGACGCCAAGAGCACCGGAGCCGTCAGAGTTTCCATGGGCCTCGTCACTAGTGTCCAGCTGTTCGAGCCTACAGTGTCTGCAAGTTGTTCATGTCAGTTCAGTAACGGGAGTTTTTGGTAGTGACCGATTTCAATTTTCTTCACTCTTAGGAAGATCCACCCGGGAGTCAGTTTTGTCAC
>VFZK01000461.1 GCA_016871215.1 Acidimicrobiia bacterium
CGAGGACGGCTGCTCCTCATCGGGAACCCGTGATCGGCAGCCAAGATGAGGCGTCACAACCTCTCGGCAGAGAGACCTTTGTCTTTTGGGGTACTCAGGTACCCCACGATCTTGTCTTTCTGGACGTCATTAACCACGAGCTCGTAGCGCAGCTTCGTTCGACCCACGAGGAACTGGACGGGTTCGTTCACGGTGCGATTCTTCTTTTCGAGCTGGTTGTCGTCCACCACAATGCGGACTCCGTAGCTCTTCTTCTTGGCGTTGGCATCGAGCAGTAGAATGCGAACATCCCCAACCAGGGCTACTTTCTTCTTCTTATCCAGTTCGAACTCGTAGAAATTGCGTTCACCCTTCAGACGCAACTGCTGTAGCTCGTCGTGGTTGCGGGCGATCTGCTGGCTCAGTGTCTCTTTTACATCGACCAGATCGCGGCGAGTTCCCTCCAGTTCTTTGCGCGTGGTCTCTACGTCGGTACGCACAGCTGTGACATCTTTCGTGACAACGCCAAACTTCGTGGTGGCCTCGTCTTTCAGAGCGGTCAGCTGCTGGGAATCGGCTTTCTGAGAGATCTGCGCGTTCAGGCGCTGGACCGATTGTTCCTGCTCGGCTTTCAAGCGCTGGGCATAGGACCGGGCATTCTCCAGCTCTTTGGCGGTTACACCCAGCTTGGTTCCGACGACCTTCACGTCAGAATCCAGCGAAGCGAGCGACTTCTCGTTGGCATCGGCTCGTGCAACCAGCCTTTCCTCCAGCGCTTTCAGCTGAGCCTGGTGCGACTGCTGGAGTTCTCTCTTGGTGGACTGGAGGTCATAGAACGTGTAGGCGCTGGCTGCGAGCAAGATCAGAAATCCAAAGAGCCCGTAACGGGGAGTTGTCTTACCCCGACTGATGACAACGGGGCCGCTCGCTGTCGTTTGGTCCAAGGGCTTGCCATCCGTGAAGCTATTCATAGGTGAGACTTCCTTTCGTACGTGATCTGACACTCTCCGACCAGATTCTATCTGTACTTTCCACCAAACGGTGAAGATTCTTCGATCGATGTGAGGCGGCACTCAAAGCCAGCAGGGTGCCTTGCTACCTTCAGCTTGTTCTCGACGCCAGCGGCTGCAGGATTCCATCGCCTCCTCGGCGCAGCGCGTTAGCTGCCGGACCCGCGCCGTTATCTAGTTGCTTCGAAGCGACGGAGGGTCCTCCGAAACTACAGCCATAAGACGCCTGGCGCCCTGAAAAAGATGCTGCTTTTCCTGCCAGGGACTGCAACATTCTTTGGTTGGCTTGTGGCGATGGCAGCTGCTTTTCGGCCAGGTTTTGCCATTGAACCCTGCCGCGAGCCAGCCTGCTTCGCAACGTCATGATGAGTGCCGACTCCTGGCCAAACGTTGGGCAGCACTCGCAAGTCGCCGATGTCAGTGGTTGGCTTGCCAGGTCTGTCGCTGCTCCAGCAGAATCCAAGTCCAGTCCATGGTACGGCTACAGGGTCCCTTCAAACTCCCGCAGGTCGTTGGGCCAGCTGGAATACTTGCTGACGCGACGGGCTATTGATTTGGGCTAGACCGATCTGTTCGGTGGCCCGACGGGTCAGGGAAAGATCGGCCCTCTGTGCCTCCCAGTGATCTGCTCTGTTCCGCGAGAGGTCTTGGGGCTCGGCCAGGCGCGACGGAAGCGAACTGCTATGGCACCCAGCTACTTCTGGGCAAGACAGGCTTTCATGCCGAGCCAGCGGGAAAGCCGGGTTCTGTTTCTAGCCACCAATTCGTAGACGCCGATCTCCATCAGCAAGAGGGGTGGAACGAGATACAGAACCACTACCAACAGATTCCAGGGAAAGTAGTGAAGGAAGACATGATTCACCGCAAAGGCGCCGCTGCGAACTTTGCCGCTGGGCGTGATCACTTTCAGCCTGCGTGCACAGCCCGCATAGTCAATGCCAAACCGCTGGATCTCGGCCTCCGGCACTCTCTGGAAAGGTTCGACATAGAAGTGGCGCCCAAGGTCCAGACGCATCACGAAATCGGCGCACCAGGTGCAGATGCCACAGTCTCCGTCGAACAGCATGGTTGACCGCTGGCCGAGTTCAATCATTCTGATGTTCCCACTGATCCCAGCAGAACAGGCCAATCGCCTGGAGGGCGAGCCTCACACCTCACGACTGAAGACGGAGATGTTGCTGCGACGGCGGATCGCCTTGCCCTCTTTCTCACAAGGTTCCTGTCCCTCTCGGGCGGCCAGAGAGAATCGAAGCTGTCGTTTTCCTCACACTTCTTCCAGTGGCAATGCAACGCTTCTGCCGCGCACCAAGGCTGCGCGGGCTAGACGTACCTTCTGGCTTGCATCCTGGGGATTTTCCGCAAGTGCCGTCAGGTGTCCCATCTTGCGGCCGCGCTTGGGGGCCAACTTCCCGTAGAGGTGTAGTTTCACGTCAGGAAAGGCACAAGCGGCGGCCCAATCGGGCTCTCCTTCTTGCCACAAGCAGCCCAGAAGATTGGCCATGGCGGCGGGACGCAACAGTTGTGTCGAACCGAGGGGCAGGCCGCATACGGTGCGCAGCTGTTGTTCGAACTGGCTGGTGACACAGGCGTCGAACGTCAGGTGCCCGGAGTTATGCGGCCTTGGCGCCAGCTCGTTGATCAGCAGCTGGCCCGATTGAGTTAGAAAAAACTCGACGCACAACACACCGACAACGTTCAGCTTCTCGAGCACGGCAAAGGCGATCTCCACGGCTTCTCGGTTGACACTTGCTTCGATTCTGGCTGGAGCGACCGAGATATCGAGAATGTGATTTCGGTGGCTGTTTTCGAGGACATCCCAGTGAACGATCTGCCCATCAAGTCCACGGGCTGCAACAACCGAAAGCTCGCATCGGAAGTCGACGAACGATTCTAGGATGAAGTCTTGGCCAGCTATCGATCCAAAAGCCTGAGCTGCCTGCTGAGGCGAGGCGATTTTGATCTGCCCCTTCCCGTCGTAGCCGTAGCCTGCGGTCTTGAGGACCGAGGGACAGCCCAGCGCTTCCAGCCCGGTATGGAGGTCCCCCAGACTCTGGACTCTTCGAAAAGGGACGACCGGAAGTCCGTGAGCGGCGAGAAATGACTTCTCCCGCAGCCGGTTTTGGGTGGTATGCAACACGCTCCCGTCTGGCCTGACCGGTGCAAACTCGGCAGCAGCTTGAGCCGTCGCCGCGGGCACGTTCTCGAATTCGAACGTTACGGCGCTCACGCCTCGGGCAAACCGGCGAACCGCGTCCAAGTCATCGTAAGAGGCTGTGATCTCGACATCGGCGACCTGGCCAGTCGGAGTATCGCTTTCAGGGGACAAGGTGTGCACGCGATATCCCATACGGCGGGCCGCGATGGCAAACATGCGGCCGAGTTGGCCGCTGCCTAAGACTCCGATCGCAGAACCTGGAAGGATTTGGCGGAAAGGTTGACTCAAGGCAACTGCTCGGTCATGACCCGGCTTGTCTGGCGGTTTCGATACGCCTTCAATTTCTCGCGCAGTTGCGGGCGTGAGTTCGCAAGAATCGCCACTGCCAGCAGGGCTGCGTTGGCAGCCCCCGCTTTGCCGATCGCAAGCGTGCCCACGGGCACACCCGCAGGCATCTGAACAATCGACAACAGAGAGTCGACTCCTCTGAGCACCTGGCTCTCGACCGGCACTCCGAGGACAGGCAAGACGGTCTGGGCCGCAGCCATGCCAGGAAGATGGGCCGCGCCACCCGCGCCGGCGATGATCACTTCCAATCCCCGAGCCTCAGCTTGGCTGGCATACTCGGCAAGCCATTGCGGCGTGCGATGCGCGGAAACGATCCGGCATTCATGCGCCACCTCAAACTCCGTCAGAAGCTCATCGGCGTGCCGCAACGTTTCCCAATCGGACTTGCTACCCATGATGACGCCGAC
>VFZK01000462.1 GCA_016871215.1 Acidimicrobiia bacterium
ATCAACCTCCTCAAGAAAGAACAAACCCCCAAGCAAGGCGTCAAAGGAAAGCGCCTCAGAGCGGGCGGGGACAACGATTACCTCCTCCAGCTCCTATTGGGCTAAATTTAGATGCGTTTGCCCTGGCGGAGGCACGGCCTCAAGGTCCAGACGTTCGTAGTGCGCCACGCGCGTGGCGCCTGTGCTCTTCCGAACACGGCGGAGGCTGGTTGGAATCAGACAGTCCAAGCGGGCGCAAGAGTTCTCTGGACGCACTGGCGTGCTTCACTACGGACGGCAAGCACCGTTCACAGTGGAGCTGTTCGCCCTGAAGAGGGCTGCGACTCTCCGCAGGGTCTGCCCGACCTTGCGTTGGAAAAAGATCGAACCGCCTTCTTTCGGTTCGTGGTACAAGGTGGGGCCGCGCTAAGGCGCGCCGAGGTTTCGATGATTGCATTGGAAGAGCAGATTCTGGCGTTGTTGAAGAAGGCCCCTGGGCAGTTGATGAGCTTTCGGCAATTGATCCGTGAGCTCGAGCTGGACGACAGCGAACGGCATGAGATCCGGCAGATTCTTCATGGAATGGTGAAGTCGGGCAACGCAGTTAAGCTGAAGGGCAACCGCTTTGGCCTGCCGGAAGAGCGGTCTGTGATTGCCGGAAGGTTCTCGGCCCATCGCGACGGCTATGGCTTTGTGATGCCCGATAAGAAGCCGACCGGTTTCGAGGGCGACGTTTTCATACCAGCGCGTTTTGTGGGCGACGCCATGCAGGGAGACGCTGTGCTGGCCAGCGTCGAGAAGTTGAAAGCGGGAGGCCGGGCCGAGGGCCGTATCCTGAAGGTCTTGGAGCGGCGGAACACGACGATTGTAGGCCAGTTCAAGAGCGGTAAATTTGAAAACTACGTGGTCCCCTACGATGCCAAGATTTCGCAAGAGGTCGTGATCCGCGACGGCGACGATTTAGAAGCGCCTCACGACGCTGTCGTCAACGTGGAGGTCACACAGTTTCCCCATGCGGCTCGAAGACTGCGCGGTCGCGTTATCGAAGTACTTGGCTTTCAGGGAGACTTCGGCATCGATGTTGAGATCATGATCAGAAAACATCAGATTCCGATCGACTTCCCCGAGGCTGCGCTGCGGCAAGCTGAGCGCTGCGAAGAAGAAGTTTCGCCGGCTGAGCTCGCCAGCCGTCTGGACTTTCGCGCCCTGCCGATCGTGACGATTGACGGTGAAACCGCCAAAGATTTCGACGATGCTGTGCACGTGCAGAGACTGGAAAACGGCAACTATCTGCTGGGCGTGCACATTGCCGACGTCGCGCACTACGTGCCCCAAGACTCGGCTTTGGACCGCGAAGCATTGCGCCGCGGGACGTCAGTCTATTTTCCTGACCGGGCAGTGCCGATGCTGCCGGAGCGGCTTTCTAACGGCATTTGTAGCCTGAAGCCGCATCTCGACCGCTTGACACTCTCGGCGCTGATGGAGATCGATCCCTTGGGAAACGTCCAGCGCTACTCGGTTCATGACGGCGTTATCCGCAGCCGTGAACGAATGACCTATACCGCGGTTGGCCGCATTCTGATCGACCACGCGGAGGAGGAAACTGCCCGTTACCGTGAGTTGGTTGCGCACTTCGAGCTCATGCGGGAACTGGCCATGATCCTCTATGAACACCGGCAGGCCAGAGGTTCGATTGACTTCGACCTCCCCGAGCCGGTCATCGCGTTCGACGAACTCGGGACGATGACGGGTATTCTCAAGTCTGAGCGAAACATCGCCCACCGCATCATCGAAGAGTTCATGCTAGCTGCGAATGAGACTGTAGCCCGGCACCTGTTTCAGCGCAGAATCCCGTCTCTCTACCGGATCCATGAGTCGCCCGATCCGGTGAAGGTATTCCAGTTTAATGAGATCGCACTCAGTTTCGGCTATAGCCTGGGCCGCGGACTTATGGAGCGCCGGATCGCGGATCTTCCCCGGCTGAGGCATCGCACGCGCGGTGCAGGCCGGGTAGAGCGTTCCTCCGCCTACCACGACATGGCTTTGGAAGCAGTGAACATCAAGGTTTCACCGAAGGACTACCAGAAACTGGTCGAACAGATCACAGGAAAGCCTGAGGAACGGATTCTGTCCTACCTGATGCTGCGTTCCCTGAAGCAGGCTTGTTACTCTCCCCAGAATAGAGGCCACTTTGGCTTGGCCTCGAGCTGTTACACGCACTTCACTTCGCCAATTCGCCGCTACCCAGACCTGATGGTTCATCGCATCCTCAAAGAGGCTCTGCGAGGCGAGAACCTTGCAAGCTCAGACGTTTCGAAGATGAGCCAACACGGCGTGGTTGGGGAGAGCTTGACAGCGAAGAACGATGCGCAATTGAGCTTCACGTTCTCAACGCCGACGCCGAGTTCAAGTGATGCCAGAACGCGTCGAGAGTCGCGGCGCGCCAGGCAGAAAGAGGAGGCGGAGACAATTGATCGCAGCCACGCCCTTTACGCCCCTGAAGCTTTGGATTCCATCGCCAGCCATTCGAGCGAGACGGAACGCCGGGCTGACGAGGCAGAACGAGAGCTGATCGACCTCAAGAAGCTCGAGTTCATGGCGGGCAGGTTGGGAGAGGAGTTCGAGGGTGTTGTGATCCACCTCACCAAGGAGGGCATGGTTGTCGAACTGATCGAGTTGTTCGTTGAAGGCTTCGTCCGCATCGCTTCGCTGGACGATGATGATTATCAGCTCCGAGACCGCCCCTTGGCACTGGTCGGAAGGATCTCGAGAAAAGCGTTCCGCCTTGGCGATCGATTGAAGGTATGCGTGGACCGGATCGACCGGTTTCGACGGCGAGTCGATCTTTCGGTCGTGGAGAGGCTGCCAGGCACGGCCAGGGAAGGCGGCAGCCTGGCAGGAGGACCGACAAGAAGGTCTTCGTGACAATTCGCGGGCGACACGTCAGAACGATAGCCGTCGGCAGCCCGTGTTGCTTGCCACGCTGTCAGGCGTTCCATTTGGCCACGGTTGCGGCATCCAGTTTCAGAGCAGAAGCGAGCCGCTGTAGATAGTTTCGTTCGGCATCCGAATCCACTTCCAGAGCCAGTACCGAGGCGGCATACATCTGCTCGGCCATTGCGGGAGACTTCACCTGGCTGGCCAGGGCGCGCAGGTCGAGTGGGTGCCCGAGTTCCTGTTCGATGAAGCGGCGTTCCTCCGCTCCGAGGCCGCTCGCAGCGATTTTCTCGAGAATCGCTGCGCGCTCGGCATCGTCTACGGCGTGATCGGCATTGGCCGCTGCGATCATGGCACGAATCAAAAGGAGAGATTCCTCGTGGCTGGCCGTTGTCGAGGCGGAATCGGTGGGGAGGGGCGGCGGCGTCCACGACAGCGCCGGATGTGAAGGATCCGCGCCTGCCGTCTGTGGCATCGGAGCTACCGGAGTCGGTCCGCCCGAAGGCGCTGGGCTCGCCGGTGGCTGCGCGCCTCGGGTTTGGGAGAAGTGCTCGTAGGCGCCCACCGCCAAACCCAGCAGCCCCATTCCAATCGCGGCTTTGTTCTGGCTGATCAGGTTGCCGGCCATCGACTTCATTCCTCCACGGCGCGTGCCGGGCTGGGCGCGTCCGGTCAGGCCTTGGCCAAGCGCCTGGCTCAAGAGGCTCCCCAACAAACGTTCTGCGTTGAACATGAGATCTCCTTTCGAGAGGCAGCGGTCCCCGGCATCAGGAAGCTAGTGTAGTGTCCAAGAATTAAATGGACAGTTGGTTTTGACGTTTTCTGGTTCTGGGTTGAGTACAACCGGGCTGAATTTGCTCAAGAGTCTGACGACACCGCGAGAGTTTTGCCACGATGGATTCGACCGTGGCTGTCCAAACAAAGGGTTTCGGCTTTTCATTCCA
>VFZK01000463.1 GCA_016871215.1 Acidimicrobiia bacterium
TTTATGGACCTTGTCAGCAGTTTCCTCGAAGAAGAGCCCGGAGATCCACCTGGGGATCCACGAGACGCATTCGGCCACACGCGACAGGATCAAGCATCCATGTCGGCGCCACGATCATGACGCCGGGATCCGCCTCGACGTGAACCACCTCCCCACCCACGCGCTTCTCGCTGTACTGCCGCCGAACCGGGCGACCATAGAGGGGGTGCCAGGGGTAATGGACTACGACGGTTTGCCCGACATGGGCACAATGACTGTCAGATTGCGCTTGGCTGCCGAAACTATCTCTTCTGCGGCTCGCACCAAGCCGCGGCGCGCGCTGCCGTCCTCTACAGCCTGACGCGGACTTGCGCTCAATATGGCGTCCCGCCGCTGCCCTACCTGGTTGACGTGCTCAGGAAACTCGCCGGCGGCTGGCCGCAAAGAGACATCGACGCCCTCCTCCCAGACCGCTGGTCCTCTACTCAATAGAACGATCTGGACGAGCGTCCGCGAGAACAACAAGAGAGTGCCGCGACGCGCGCGCCGCCACTACCTGGCTACACCGGACGCTTACTTCTCGACGGCCGGCGTGTGCGTGTCCCGGAGGGCTTTGCGGCCGCCGACCTGGCCCGAGTTCTGGCGGTTCTCGAAGGGGCGGCGTCATACTGACGCTGCCCGCCTCGGTTCGGATTTACGTCGCCGCGGACGCCGTCGACCTGAGGCGGGGCTTTGACGGCCTGGCCGCTGCGACGCGCAGCCTGATCGGCGACCCGATGAGCGGCCACCTCTTCTGTTTCCTCAACCGGCGGAAGAACCGGATCAAGCTTCTGGTGTGGGATCGCACCGGATACCTACCATAGGACCGCTTACGGTGAAACAACTACGTCGTACTCTCAACGCGGCAAAATCAAAGCGATTTTGGTCCGAAGCCATGAACATCCCAAACCGTGTTCCATGAGTGGGGCAAGTTGGCCTGCCAGCGCGAGTGATTATCGTGACCCGCCGCCGCGGTGCCGGCATCTACCGGATAGCACGACTCCATGTTTGAATCTTTCAAGAAGGCCTCCAGCCGCCGAGGATTCCCATAGAGCGGTACAAGAAAGCGGGCCGGGGATACCTGTGCAATTATTTCTGTCTCGTAGGTGTCGATTCCATCCACACCGGCGCGCAGCAACCCGAGCGCTCGTTTCAAACCTGCTGTTAAAGTACCCATATTGCCCGGCAGGATGTAGGGACCGCTGGAACTGAGAAAACCGGTCGCGCCAATACCTCCTAACACAGGGATGCCATGGCGGCGCCCGAGTTCTAGATAAGGACGCACGTCATGCGGGCCCTTTCCGCCGAGGTCCTCGAGGGGATCGAGAAGGAGTTCGTCCACCAACTGCTCTCTGCACCACGTTTCCACATCCAGTCCCTGAGCGAGATTGAAAAATAATCCGGCTGAAGGGAATCTGACGGCAACCGGAATCCGCTTGGCTCTCCGGGCACGAATCGGGTCGAGTTCTTTCTTCAGGTCGCGTAGCACCTGGGTGAAGAAATCGGCCCGCCAGCGGATCCAGTCCTCATAGGGCTTTCCGTGGGACGCATCGATTTTGAGCGGATCGACGCCCGTCCTGTCACGATAGGCCTTGACCATCTCGGGATTGTACAGGAGCATCGGTACCTGGCGGTCACAGCCAATTATGAGACCATCGGCTCCAAGCACTGTCGCCTCCAGGAGAATATCGACACGCTCCTTGCGGACCTCGGGGAAAAAGTAGCTCATGCCGATCGCATCGCTCCCGTCTTTAGCGATTCTCCACCATTGTGGGTTCTTGCGATAAAACGGACTGGATGCAAGCAGTCCCCAGTAGCTCTTTGGTCCGTAGTGTCTCTGCATGCCCAGCCAGGGCCATACTTCGACGTTGAAGCGCGGGCGGGAACGGTACACGGAGCCGAGAGGGTCCTTTGCAATCATCATGCCGAACGGCTCGTAATCATAATTGGCCTCGTAAGCCTTCTTAGCTTCCTCATAGGAAATACACGGAAAAACGCAGACGTTTGGCAGCTTGCTGGGATACTCCAGATACCCTCGACCCAGGGACCAGCCGATGGTGCGAAATCCAAGCTCAGCCAGTCCGCCGACAATGGTGTCAAACTGGTCTGGAAACAAACGTGTCCCCGGTTGCTCGAAGTACGATCCCCAGTCGTTTACCGCTGTCAAGGGCACAACGGGATTTCCGATTTCCTGATAGAATGACTTCACAGAGTCGGACGTGACTGGTACGAAGCGGAGCGAGGTCAAGCGGCCCACTCTATCGAACTTGGCCATTTTTGATCCACGCCCCGAATAGATCCGAATCACGTCGTTCGTCAGATCGGTTGCGGCTACGAACGTGTCGAAACCAACAACGCGTAACTGCCGGATCAGATCTCGACTCCCAACCTGAATCAGGCAACCCTCCTCTTTGACACCGGCAAAGACGGCATAATGACCTTGGGTCGGAAGCTGAAAGACTACCGGATCTGCTGTGTGGTCTCGCGGGGCGATCAGGGCGACGTTTCCCTTCGAATCGGGATCCCATTTCCATCCGGCGTCATCGGCCTTACCCTTCCCCCACTTCTGATGGGCATCCAGGAAGTTGGTGATTGCAATTGCGTTCCTCGACGGGTCGCGTTCCAGTGTCCACGGGGCGAACGGCGAAACGAGAAGGGCGTTGCTTTTCGTAGTGCGGCGGCGATAGGTCACCGATGGTCCATCGGGCCATTGTTTGCCTTCGACTACCGGCCGCAATTCGACCTTGTAGTCGCCCAAAGGCCATGACTTCGGGTCTACGTCGAATTTCACCCATCCCTTGCCCGCCTGCAGGATTATCTCCTTGTGCCAAATGCCTTTCCCCGAAGGAGAGGTGATGCGCAGCAATCCTGCCAACCCGGCCGGACCCTCTCCCTCATTTAGCCGCGCCTGGATCTCAAGACGATCCTGGTCGTGCAGCACAGACTCTCCCAGTCGCAACGACAGCGGCCCCAGAGCTCCGAACTTCGGATCGAATCTGATACGTTCTTTTCGACCGGCCAGGAGACGTAAAGCCTTGACCGGCGGGTCGATCTCGCCCATGCCCTGCCGTTTCTCCGAGGCTTCGGCGGAGAGTCCCTGATGAAACTCCCAGCTCAAGATGGGCCGGTCCTTTTCGTCTCTCAGCAAGACTTCCAGACCGTAGCCACGCTGATACACGACACCCGCTTCAAATTCGTAGATCGGGGTGGCTGCCATGGGCCCAAGGTCAAGGTGCACTTCGCGCGTCTGTCCGTCGAGTCGCGCTTCATCGCGAATCTTCTCCCCGTCCGGAAGTATGCGGGTAACCTTGCAGCTCAGCGTCCGGCTCCCGGGAAGTCGCGAATCGGCCTTAATCCCCAACCGGTTTGGCTGGCCAGCCTTAAGCAGCACCTCGCCTGCCTGAGGTGAATACGGTGCGTCGTTGAAGTAAAGCCTGATCGGGTTTTGATCGGGTTGCGAACGCCCATCCGACGGCAAATACGTCAGCCAGAGGAGAACAATTACGCCGATCTTACCACCTCTCATAACATTCCTCTCCGGTGCCTAGCGTTCCGGTAATCGTTGGATCACTGATTCTTATACCCAAATTATGCACCGAATCAGCCTTTTGGTTTGGTGCTTGGTGCATAAAATTGTATGCACCAAGACTGGGCAGATACTTTTGGTCGGCGCTGAGTCGTGAAAACGGGCATTGGATGAAGCTTTTCGGAGACTTAGAGACAGATTCGGGGCGAGCGTCCGCACACTTCTACGCGGTCCCACTGAAAGGGCGGTGCGTGCGGCGGCGTCCACTTCAAAGAGCAAAGGATTCAAAAACAGGG
>VFZK01000464.1 GCA_016871215.1 Acidimicrobiia bacterium
GTCGAGCTGTTCTTCAAGTGGATCAAGCAACATCTTCGAATCAAAGCGTTCTATGGAACCAGCGAGAACGCCGTCAAGTCTCAAGTCTGGATCGCCGTTTCCATTTACGTCCTAGTCGCGATCGTGAAAAAACAGCTCAATCTCAACTTCAGTCTCTACACAATTTTGCAAATTCTGAGTCTGACTTTGTTCGAAAGAAGGCTGATTTTACAGGTACTTTCAGAGATTGAGCCCGCACCTGCTCAGCGGCCTATGAGCAAACAACTGAACCTATTCAACTTATAGTTGGACACTAGTGGTGCAGTTTATTAATTTACGTCTCCTAACTCTGCATCCAGGCGGGTCAAACATGCAATTAGTTGCTTGCGCACGGCCGGGGCATAGCGGTTCAAGCGATGCAAGTCCTGGAACAGCTGTAATGAGTCGTTCCGAACATCTCTGAAATCGTCAAACAGCTTGGCGGGCCCAGGGGTCGACAGCCGGCCAACGCGGATGCCGGTCTCGGCCATTCCACGAGCCAGGAAGTGGAAAAGCGCCTGGGTCTTGGCCATTTCGAGGTCGTGCTTGGCCGGAGTGGTTACAAACACCTTCAGACCTTTTCGCTCCAACCAGCTCTTGATCTTCGATACACGCCGGCAGCGAACAGGGCACAATACGATCGTCAGCCCTCGAATCCCGTTCCTGGCGCTGTCGGGCCCAAACAAGGGGTGCGTCCCCAAAATCTCCACGAACTTGGGCAGCAAGCGAGCCATTTCTTGAAGCGGCTTTTCCTTCACAGAACAGGTGTCAATAATGAGTTGTCCCGGCGTGAGGTAGGGTTTGATCTGAAGACAGGATACTGAAATCGCGGAAATCGGTACGCACAGGAGCAGCACAGGCCGCGTGGCGACTTCTTCGAGAGTGCCACGGTGAACTCCTTTTGAGCAGCGCACTCTTCTGGGGTCGTAGACGACAACTCGAAAATCTTCCTGCAGGCGCTTTGCGGCGAACTGGCCAAAACGGCCGTAGCCGATAATCCCGATATCCACTCGACTTATCCTCGCAGAGATGACTACACGACGAGTCTATTGGAATCGGGCTTGGCTTTCAATCGGTGGAGAACAGAGGCGTGTGAGGTTCGGACGGGCTCATCCTGTCCAATTCAGAAAAGCTGCAAGTCTATGAGCCCAAGCAAGCAGGTGTTCGAGCGGCTCTGGCTGCCGCTCCGGCCCAAGAAGCTGGGTTTATCGGCTCAGGTAGATCGTTAGCCGCTCGCCCACTCGCAAGCTGTCGTCTTCGGAAAGCTTGTTCCAGTCGCGGATCGAGCTGATGCTGGTGTGGTAATTAGCGGCGATGGTAAACAACGTGTCGCCTTTCCTCACGCGATGTACCACGCGAACTGGCCTCGAGTCCGGCGCCGGTGACACGGCTGAGCTGCGAGAACGTTTGGCCGGTTCTGATGCCGCCATCGCGGGAGGCGGCACATCGGTCGCGATCGACAGGACTCTTCCTGGCCGCAATCGGGTGCGGCTGCTCAGACGGTTCCATTCCCGTATCTGGGAAACGGTGACGTCGAAATCGCGGGCGATGCTGGCAACGGTGTCGCCGCGTTGCACCACATAGCGGATGCGGGAGGCGGCAGCCAACTGGCCCCGTCCCCGGTTTCCGGGATTGACGGGTATGATGAGTTTTTCGCCAAATTGAAGGCGTCCACCCGGGTCCAAATTGTTGGCCTGCGCAATCGCCGAGGTGGTCGTGCGGTAGCGCTGGGCAATCTGCGAAAGGGTCTCTCCCTCTTCAATGCGGTGCTTCCTCCAGTTGATGCGCATGCCTTCAGGAATGGCTGCTATCTCCTGGAGGAACTGATCTTTCAAGCCTTCGGGAACATAGAGATTGAACTCGGGATCGTTGTTCGGGGTCGTGAGACGCTTGACGTGCGGATTGAATTCCTGGACTTGGGCGAGCGTCAAGTCGAGCGACTCGGCTACCAGCCGAAGGTCGAGGGCGCTGGTGAGTTGAACCCGCTCCGTGCTGGTCGATGGGTCGGGCACGACCTCAAACCCGTAGCGAGCCGGATCCTTCGAGATGATGGTGATTGCCAGGATGATGGGAACGTAATTCTTCGTCTCGGCTGGCAGGTTGTTGCGTTTCAGAAGTTCCCAGTAATCGGCGTATCCGGTGTAGGCAACCGCTCTTTCTACGCCACCCGCTCCCCAGTTGTAGGCTGCCATCACCAGCAACCAATCCCCAAATTGCTGATAGAGGCCCTTCAAGTGGCGGGCGGCGGCGCGCGTCGATTTTTCCGGGTCCGAGCGTTCATCGACCCACCAGTTCTGGCGCAGACCGTAGAGCGAACCCGTGCCGGACGCGAACTGCCACAGGCCTTTGCATTTGGCACGCGAATAGGCCAACGGCCTGAAGGCGCTTTCGGCCTGGCAAAGGTAGATCAAGTCCTGAGGCAAACCCTCTTCAGCCAGGATCTTCGAGATCATGGCACGATACCGTCCGGCGCGCTGCATGCCGATCTCCAGGCTCTTGCGACCCCGCTTCTGGAAGTAGTCGAGGTAACGGAGCACCAAGTCGTTAATCGGCAAGGGCAAGTCGTGCTGGGTCTGCTGTACGGTCTGCTCGGCCAACTGTTTCGACTTCGGGTCGAACGTCAGTGGGACCTCGCCCGTGGCAATTTCGTCCAGGGGAGCCTGCTCCACCTTTTCCTCACTGAAGCCGTCCCCTTCTTTGAGCGCAGCGAGCTCATAGCCGTGGATGCGGTCGAGCAGCGATTCGTAATGGCGTTCCAACCTCTCATGCTCACTGATGGTCAATCCAGATCGAAACAAGATGTCCAGAGACTCGTCGAAGTCCTTCTTGGCTTTTTCCAGAAACCCAGCCTTGAGGCTTGCTTCGCCACGCAGAAAGCTTGCCTCAGAATTGGCGATCAAGCTCTCGACGGGGTCGACAAACGGCTGCTGGATCATCGGCATCACCGGCTTTGCGGGAGTATCGGGCAATGCCAGGAGGGTCGGTTCGGCTGCCGGTTGGGGGACCTCGGCTGCCGGAGGCTTGACAATCTTGGATCGGTTCGACTGGGTCGTCTTACATGAAACGAGAAGGGAACTGAGTGCCGTGATGGAAGCTGCGTACCAAATCCGCCGACTCCAAGTCATCTCCTACCTCCGATCGGTCTTGGGATGCATTCCCTCTGCGCAAAGGTCCCGTTGGCTTCCTGGTCTCACTTCTCGGCTCTTCTGCAACAAGGAATTAGGCTCATTGGACGAGAAACCGGCCATCGTCAACGAGCCGTTGGGTTGGAAGGTTATTGGCTTTCAGAGGCCTGGGGTGGGGGGAGCGAACCCTCCAAGCGATTGATTGGCAAACAAATGCTACAAGGTCACGGCTGGATGGTCAACCCTGTTTCGGAGAATCCAAGCAGAATCCTGGTCAGTGACGTTCGGCAGGTCGAAGGGAGCGCTAGCGACGGCGAGTTTTCCGGAGAGCGGAGTTCTATACACACGGACATAAGTATAATGCGAATAGAATCGCTTAAATCGCACACAGCCTGCGGACCGTCTCGTGGCCAAGCTTCCACTGCTCGAATTGTGCCTCTAGGGCTTGGACCACTTCGTTGAGGTGAGCGAAGTATTGATCGTGAATACACAGCTTGCGGGTCAGTTTCCAGACCCGCTCAATCGGATTCAGATCGGGACTGTAGGGCGGAAGATAGTTCAGATGAAACCCCTCATCGTGAGCCTGACGCCAGTCCCGATGCAACTTGGCATGGTGGTAACGAGCGTTGTCGACAATCAGAATCACTCGCCGACCTGGGCCCTGACTCTGTTCATACAG
>VFZK01000465.1 GCA_016871215.1 Acidimicrobiia bacterium
GAAGAGTTAAGAGATCGCATCCTCCAAGGTATCGCTGAGATCAACCTGGCGCCGGTGGTCCATCGCTGGAAAAAGTTCGATGCGTTGCTCGCATAAAACGATATGTTTCACTGAAACGATATACTAGTTTGAAATGGCGACGCCGATAGCCTCGAAGCTGACCACCTGTTGAGGACCCTTGATCGTTGAGAAGTCCTGACGGCCGGATTCTTCGGCGGCGTAGTGGCGTGCCATCTCTTCAGAGAGAGTTTCCTGAATGAGCCGTCCTTCGGCACGCACTTTCTTGCCTCGGCTGTCCTTGGGCACAAAGAATGAATAGCCGGCAAACTTGATGCGAATGTTCCGCCGGCCGTCGGACAGCATGAGCCAGCAGCCCTTCATTTGGCACACATCACGGATGTTTCCTTCTAGAAGCACTTTCTGATCCCGATACTTGGCAGGATGATCGAGAGCTTCCTGCAGGTTCAGGGCTTTCTTGAGCGACAGCGGTTTGCCAAAAAACCGGGTGCCGTCTTTGCTTGCAGACAGTACCGACGACAGAAAGAGCAGTATCACGACAGGTGGCGAGATGCGCTTGCCTAAGTGACTGGGCATGGAATCTGTCCCTGGCTTCAAGTAAGATGCCGCGACGACATGGGAGGGAAAGTATATCAAGCACCCGGTCAAGTCAATGATCACCGAGTGCGGGTGCGCGGCAGGTTCGGAAGTCGAGGGTTGGGTGATAGCTAAGCCCGATTTTCAGCTGCCGCCGTCCGGCAGAAAACTACAATAACTGCGTTCTTCCCTCGGACGCCATTGTGTCTCCATAGACTCCCGGCACCACGGCCCGCTTCCCAGGGGTTGAAAGTCGCAGGGCTTCTCTCTAGACGCTGTCTTCGTCGGGCTCCAGCTTGATTTCTCCGAATTGCTTAGATGGTTGGAGGCAGTCCGACTCTTTTCCGCTGGCGAGGAATGAGGGTTAGAACAAGTCGTTGTCGCGGATGTCTATCGCCTGCGAAGTTGCGACGGCTCAACAGGCGTGAACTGCTCACTGAGCGCCCCTACAGTTCATTGGCAGTGGCAGAGAAACTGATTCCCTGGGCCGAAAAAAGGTTTCACTAAAATGTCGTTGCGGAGAACACCATGAAAATCAAGCTCGCCTATGGTCGCTCTGGCCTGGAGGCGATTTTCCCAGACACTCATGTGGATGTCATCGAGCCTCGATTTGTCGATGGCTTGCCAGACGAGGCCGCGGCGCTGCGCCAGGCATTGCGCCAGCCGATCGGAGCGCGTCCATTGCGGGAGCTAGCGCAGGCTGGAGATACCGTGGCAGTGATTTTCTCTGACCGGACGCGGCCGATGCCAAGCGACCGTGTGCTGCCCGTCGTCCTCTCCGAACTGGAGAATGTCTTACCCCATGATGTGACGCTGATCAACGCCGTCGGCACTCATCGTCACAACACTCCAGAAGAGCTGGAAGCGATGCTGGGACGGCGCATCGTCGAAAGCTTCCGCATTGTTCAGCACCGCCCCAAGGACCGCGAAAGCATGGTGCGCCTGGGGGTGAGCCGGTTTGGGAACGAGGTCTGGGTCAATCGTGACTTCATGCAGGCTAAGATCAAGATTCTAACCGGATTCATCGAGCCACATTTCTTTGCCGGTTTTTCGGGCGGACCCAAATCGGTGCTGCTGGGTGTGGGAGCCTTCGAGAGCATTCTCAGAAACCATTCTGCGCAGATGATCGACAATCCGCTTTCCACTTGGGGAGTGACGGCAGGCAACCCGATCCACGAAGAGATGTCGGAGATGGCGGAGCTTGTCAAGCCCGACTTCATCGTCAACGTCACCCTGAACAAGAATCGTGAGATTACTGGGGTCTTTGCTGGACATTGGCGGGAGGCGCATGTCGCAGGATGCGATTTCGCCCGGCAATGTGTGATGCAAGCGGTGGAACGGCCCTACGATCTAGTCGTCACCACAAACTCCGGTTTTCCGCTGGACTTGAACCTGTATCAAGCGGTGAAGGGGATGTCGGCGGCTGCTCGCATTGTGAAGCCGGGAGGTGCGATTCTGACCGCTGCCGAATGCTCCGATGGCGTTCCGACGCACGGTAATTTTCGAGAGTTGCTGTCGAAAGGACAGTCGCCCCAGGATTGGCTCGACATCATTCACAAAGCTCCCCAGCCGATTCCGGATCAATGGCAGGTGCAGATCCTGGCGAAGATACTCCAGCGCTCGACCGGCTTCTTCTATTCGAGCCTTCCGGAAGCCGAGGTTCGACTGGCGCGGCTGCGGCCCGTCAGCGATATTGCCGCCTGCGTTCGCGAGCTACGCGCGGCACACGAGGCTCGCGAGGTTGAGCCCCATCGCATCGCGGTCTTGCCCGAGGGTCCGCAAACTGTGCCCTACCTGAAGTAGCTTCCGCATCGCTTGTCCCCTGTCGCGGGCATGGCTGGGGCTGGGCAGCTGGGGATTTTGCGATTGAACCCCAAAACGTTTCATGTATCATTCGG
Source organism: Acidimicrobiia bacterium (assembly GCA_016871215.1). Classification (GTDB taxonomy): domain Bacteria; phylum Acidobacteriota; class Terriglobia; order Versatilivoradales; family Versatilivoraceae; genus VFZK01. The sequence goes on from VFZK01000465.1 coordinate 2,493, forward strand.
GTTTCGTCGATTGCAGATCGAGTCTTCTTACATTCGCCGCGGTGCTGAGCCTCGAATGGCCTGTGGATGGCCCAAGGCACAAATAAACCGTGCCGGAGGAACTCCTGTGAATATTTCCTGGAAAAAGTACATGAAGGTCGGGTTGGTACAGTTTATGGCGTTTCCGCAGACTCTCAAAGGAGAGGGCCCTGTCTTGGAATCTCTGGAGAAGGTTCTCACTGACGATTTCTTCGACGTTGTGGAGATCACAACCACCAAGGATCCAGAAGTGCGCCAGCAGGCGAAGCGCATGCTCGAGTCGAGCAAGGTCACGGTTGCCTTTGGCAGCCAGCCGGTACAGTTGGTCAATAAGCTGAACATCAACAGCTTCGACGCGGCGGAGCGTCGTATGGCTGTGGAACGCTGCAAGGCGTGCATTGATGAGGCAGTCGAAATGGGCGCGGTAGGTGTCGCGTTCCTGAGCGGACCTGACCCCGGTCCTGAGAGGCGAAGCGAAGCCAAGGAACTGGTTTTCGATTCCCTGAGCGAACTGTGTAGCCACGCTGGGAAGGCTGGAGACGTCAAGGTTGTTCTTGAGACTTTCGATCAGGATATCGACAAGAAAGCTCTCGTCGGGCCGAACGCAGAGGCTGCCATCCTGTCAGCTCGCCTTCGCGAAAGGCACCCGAACTTTGGACTCATGCTGGATCTGAGCCACCTTCCGCTACAGCACGAAACGATCGAACACGCGCTCACGGTCGCAAAGGATCACCTGGTCCATGCGCATATGGGCAACTGTGTCTTACGCGACAAGAGCCATCCTGCCTACGGTGACCAACATCCCAGGTTCGGAGTGCCTGGAGGGGAGAACGATGTGCCCCAGGTTGTCGAGTACCTTCGCACGTTAATCAAGATCGGCTACCTGCGCGAAGGGAATCCCAGGATACTGAGCTTCGAAGTGAAACCGATGGCAGGCGAGTCGAGCGAGGTCGTGCTGGCCAACGCGAAACGAACACTGAGAGAGGCGTGGGAGCTTGTGTAGACCCGCGACTAATTAGAAATGACAAATGGAAGATGAGCAATGAGAAATCACTAGCCTGGATTTCCACGGGAAACGATTCAGCTAAGCTCTGGGCAGATTAGTCGGACCATTGTAGGTGGTCAGACGTAATGATAAACCGTTCCACCAGGGAATGGATAGTGGCTGATCGATCAGACCTGACGCTAGGATGATCGGCAGGTGCGCGCGCCGGTGAAAGCTGACTTGCACCTCCCGCTCGGTTACGGTCACGTCGGCGGGCATAT